>JADFNQ010000072.1 GCA_022563285.1 Chloroflexota bacterium
AGCCCGCCGTGATCGACGACGACGGGAACGAGTTGCCAGCGGGCGAAGAGGGTGACCTGGCCGTACGGCCCGGCTGGCCCTCCATGTTCCGCACCTACTGGAACAGCCGCGAGCTGTACGAGTCCCGGTTCCGCAACGGCTGGTACATCACTGGCGACCGCGCCCGCCGCGATGCCGACGGCTACTTCTGGTTCGTCGGCCGCGCCGACGACGTCATCAACACCGCCGGCCATCTGGTCGGCCCCTTCGAGGTGGAGAGCGTCCTCCTCGAGCACCCCGCTGTCGCCGAGGCCGGCGTCATCGGCAAGCCGGACCCAGTGGCGATGGAGGTGGTGAAGGCGTTCGTCGCCCTCAAGGACGGCTACGAGCCGGACGACAAGCTGCGCCGCGAGCTCATCCGCTTCGCGCGCGAGAAGCTGGGCGCCGGCGTGGCCCCGCGGGAGATCGAGTTCGTGCCGTCGCTGCCCAAGACCCGCAGCGGCAAGATCATGCGCCGCCTCCTAAAGGCCCGCGAGCTCGGCCTCCCTGAGGGGGACACCAGCACGTTGGAGGAGGACTAGGAACGAATCCAGCTCTCGCCTTTTGCCGTACAATAGAGCACAGGAGGGGAGCATGGCATTCAAGGACGAAGGGTACGACGACGAGCGGTTCTGGGAGCAGGTCGCCTCGGAGAACCCGACATTCCTTGGCTTCTGGACCCACCGCTGAGGGTCCTGCCAGGTAATGGCGCCCGTGTTTGCGCGCCTAAGCAAGTATTACCGTAAGCGGATCGAGTTCATCGCGGTCAACGCCTACGACCGCCCCGATATCGCCAAGCGGTTCGGGGTGAAGTCCACGCCCACCTTTATCCTCACCCGCAAGGGGAAGGCCCTCCGCCACTTCTACGGCAACATTCCGGAGCCCATACTCAAGCAGCACCTGGAGCCCCACGCCCCGCCCCCGCCCGAGGGCGAGGAAGAGGAGGAGCGGGGGCTGCTCTCCCGCCTGTTCGGCGGCCTGTTCGGCCGTAACTAGGGGCAGGCCCCTCCTCGCGCGCCCGCGCGGGAGAACACGTCCTCCAGCCAAGTCCTACCCCGTGGCCGACACGATTGGCGTTTCCGCTATTTGCGCTTACAATAGTTGTACCGCGGCTATCGGATTTCCTTATGACGGCAAGGCGAGAAATCAATCCCAAACGTGTCTACTACAACCATGGCGGCCGCATACCTCCGCTTCGCCTGGAGCAGGAGCCGGCCGTCCTACCTGACGGCGCCGTCGGTCGCCTCCCCAAGCTGATCACCGACACCACCCTTCGCGACGGCGCCCAGGACTCCCGCTTCCCCCTTTTCCCCAACGAGGCCCGCCTCCGCTACGTCGACCTTCTCCATGACCTGGACAACGGCACCGGCGTCATCCACGCCATCGAGACGTTCATCTACCAGGAGCGTGACCTCTGGGTGCTGGACAAGCTGCTGGAACGGGAGTACGACTACCCGAAGATCACCACCTGGATCCGCGCCAACCCCAAGGACGTGAAGCAGCTGCACAACGTGAGCCAGGGCCGGGTTCGGGAGACGGGGATGCTCGCCTCCTCCTCCGACCACCACATCTTCGACAAGCTGGGCTTCCGCAGCAAGGAAAAGGCTGTAGACAAGTACCTGCGACCGATCATCACCGCCTGCGAGTACGGCATCACTCCCCGCGTGCACCTGGAGGACTGCACCCGCGCCGACATCGACGGCTGGGTGATCCCCTTCATGCAGACCGTCCTGGACGCCACGGAGGGCAGGGCCAGGTTCCGCATCTGCGACACCATCGGCTGGGGCTCCCCAGACCCCTACGCTGCCCTTCCCCAGGGCGTGCCCCGGCTAGTCTCCACCCTTCTCGCCGAGACCGGCGCCGAGCTGGAGTTCCACGGCCACAACGACTTCGGCCTGGCCACCGCAAACTCGCAGGCCGCCTGGCGCTACGGCTGCCGCAAGGTGAACGTGACCTTCGGCGGCCTGGGCGAACGCACCGGTAACACATCCCTTGAACAGGTGCTGGCCGGCTATATTCGCCTCTACGGCGACCCCGGCTTCAACCAGCCCGTCCTGGCGGAGATGAGGCGGATGGTTGAGGAGTATCTCGTGCCCCTGGCGGCCACCGCTCCCATCGTCGGCGATGTGTTCACCACTCAGGCGGGCATCCATCAGGCCGGCGTGGCCAGACAGGAGGACGCCCCCGGCGGCCTCATCTACCTCGCCTACGACCCCGCCGTCGTCGGCCGCGAGAGAGCGGAGCGTAGCGTCGTCGGCGCCCTGTCCGGATCGGAGGGCATCGTCTCCATTCTGAACCACGAGGCCGAGGAGCGCGGCCTGGATGTCCGCTTCTCCGGCAGAAGTCGCGTCGTCAAGAAGATATACGACCGCGTCCAGGCGGCCTACGACGGGCGCTTCGACGAGTCTGCGGACGCCTGGGTCAACTACCGCACCACGTTCTTCCAGCCGGACGAGATCTGGCGGATGGCGGTGGAGCTCGGCGCCGGCGGCGGCGATTAGGCCCGCTGGGAGAGGATCAGGTCCCTGCGGTCGCCCCACTTGTGGAGGAAGCGGTAGAAGTTGCGCTTGCTCAGCCGCTCCCTCTCCTCCGGCGGCGTCTCCTCCCAGTCCACGTGCCGGTGACGCACCAGCGGCAGCTCCGTATCCACCACCGCCCGGTAGCCGCGGCTGCGCAGGGCGAAGCTGAAGTCCAGGTCCAGGTGGCGGTAGAAGCGGAACTTCTCGTCCAGCAGCCCGATCTCCTGTAGGATGTCGCGCCGGAAGGCCATCAGGTACCCCTCCACCGCGTCCACGTCGCCCGCGGCCTTCGCCTCGTCGAAGTTGCGGATGTCGTGCGTCACCACCCCCCAGCGCCCCGCCACGCCCACGGTCGGATCGTCCAGGAGCGGCTCCAGCCGGGAGAAGATGTCTCCGGTCACCTCCACGCTGGTGTCGATGAGGAGGACGTAGCGGCCTCTCGCCTGGCGCAGGCAGACGTTGCGGCCGGCGGCGCTACCCAGGAAGTGATCGGCGTGGAACACGCGCACCTGGGGGTCGGCGACCGCTACCTCGTCCAGTTGACGTCCACACTCATCCTCGAATCCGTTATCAACTACGATGACTTCGGCCCGCCGGTGGCCAAGCCAGCGCTGGACGCTGCTCAGGCAGCGCTCCAGCTCCGCGCATCCCTGGCGGGCCACCACGCCAACCGTGAAGTCCAGCTCCGGCGGCCCGGCCAGCAGCGACTCCACGTCCCCGCTGGCGGAGATCGCCTCCTGTCCGCGCGCCCACTCCGGCACCGGCACGATCACGGTGCCGCTCCTCATGTCCCGCACCTCAAAGTCTTGGGCGATCAACCTTCCCCGGATCTCGTCGGCCGGAGGGTAGTCCCGGGCCCGCCTAAGCCGCGCCCGCTCGCTTACCATCTCTTGGATCTCGACCGGCGGTTCCGGTGGCCGGTCCGGTTGCACTAGGTCCAGCACCAGCAGACGGTCAAAGTCCATCAGCAGCTCGCGCTTGATTGGGGCGGGCAAACGAGAGCGTGCGACCTCCCAGACGACGGCCAGGGAGGCGGGCATATTGAGGTCATTAGCGGCGGCCCGCCAGAACCGCCGCCGCCAGCGCTCGCATTCCGCCTGCGCGGTTTTGGTCACCCGGCCGTCGGGCTCTCGTAGCTTAAGCCGGAGGCGCTTGAGCGCCCGCTGGGCGGCTCGCAGGCTGGCGAACGTGAAGTTCATGCGGGACCGGTAGTGCACGGTGGCGCTAAGGTAGCGGAAGGCCAGCGGCTCAAACCCCTTGCTCTCCAGGTCAGCCAGGGTGTAGGTGTTACCGCTGGACTTCGACATCTTTAGCCCGTCCACCAGCAGGTGCTGGGCGTGCACCCAGTGGTTCACGTGCCGGTGTCCGAACGCCGCCTCGCTCTGGGCGATCTCGTCCTCATGGTGAGGGAATATGTTGTCTACGCCGCCCGTATGGATGTCGATGCGCGGCCCCAGGTGCTTCGCCGCCATCGCCGAGCACTCGATGTGCCAGCCGGGGAAGCCCTCCCCCCAGGGGCTGGGCCAGACGAGCTCCCGCCCCGGCTCGGCCGCCTTCCACAGGGCGAAGTCCCGCTGGTCCCGCTTCAAGGGGTCCGCTTGCACGCGCACCCCCTCCTCCAGCCCAGCGGCGACCTGGCCCGACAGCTTGCCGTACTGGGGGAAGCTGTCGACGGCGAAGTAGACGTTGCCGCCCGCCACGTAGGCGAACTTCTTCTCCACCAGCGTGCGCGTCAGCTCCACCATGTCGCTGACGGTCTCGCTGGCGCGGGGGAAGACGCGTGCGCGCAGGATGTTCAGCTTGCCTTCGTCCTCCAGGAAGGCGCTGGTGTAGAAGTGGGCGATCTGCGCAGGCGTCTTCCCTTCCGCGCGGGCGGCGGCGATGACCTTGTCCTCGCCCCGTTCCAGCATCTCCTGTCGCATGTGGCCCACGTCCGTGATGTTCTTCACGTGGCGCACCTGATAGCCGCTCGCCTCCAGCAGCCGGCGAAGCCAGTCGGCCACCAGGTACGTGCGGAGGTTGCCTATATGAGCGTAGCGGTACACCGTGGGGCCACAGGTATACATCTTGACCCGCCCTGGCTCCAGCGGGCTGAACGTCTCCTTGCTGCCCGTGAGGGTGTTATACAGGCTCAGCGCTGGAGCCCGTTTGCGGCTCCTGGCGCCCCCGCGCCGCCTTCGCTGGGAGGCCGCCCGGCCCCCGCTAGCTGATCTCTCAGCCATGCTCACCCTCCCAGCCGATCTCCACGTCACCCTCGCCCCAGATTATGACCGGTACGGTGAAAGCGTAGTTGAGCGATTCTTCCCACCACTCTTCGTTCTCGTCCACCCTTCTCTCTTCGAACTCGATCCCCCGCTCGGTGAGGGCGGCGCGCGCCTTGTCGCACGTCGGACAGTTCCCCAGGGTATACATGATGACGCTGCTCATGGGCGGTACTCCAGCCGCCATTTTAGCATCCATGCGGTTGCAGCTGTAGAGGACGGCCCCCAAGTGGCGATGAATCGTTGGCCGCTGTCAGACCTTCATCCGCTTTCAGCCGCCCTGGCGGAAGCGCGGGAACATGAGAAGAGCCCGCGTATCGATGTCCGTTACCGCCGCCAGCCAGGCCCCGGGCACCCCGAGGCCGGCTACCACCGCCGGGCTGATGACGGACCGGGTCAGGCTGGACTCGTCTAGGGCCGCGGGCGCGTGCAGCTACGGTTTCTGCGGCGTCGGCAGACATGCTCCCTCTGCGGTCTGAACAACGTTGCACAGGTGGGGGCGGCTCCTTCATTATGGCAAGCGCACTCGCTTGCCGGAAGGCGAGCCCGTCTCCTGCCTCCTCTCCAGCCCGTGCTATTATGATGTGAGCAACTCAGGCAGTTAGGAGGGGACAAGTGCGATTCGTCAAGACCTCGGACGAAGTGCGGGAGATCCAGGCTATCCTCGCGCGACCCCAGTTCATGGCCACTCGTTCGCTCACCGTGCTGTTTGAGACCACGCCGGAGGCGGTGAAGGCGCTTCTGCCACCCCCGCTGGAGCCGACCCCGGAGGCGGCTGGGTCTGCCTGGATCGGCGACATCGGAAACTCGAACTGCGTGGGGCCGTTCCTGGGTGGCGCACTCTACCTGCGTGCCCGCTATGGCGACGTCGTCGGCAACTACTGCGTCACTATGCCCATGTCCACCGATGCCGCAGTCGCCTTCGGCCGCGAGCTCTATGGCGAGCCCAAGAAGCTCGCACAGATAGTGTTCGAGAGCCAGGGTGATCACGTCTGGGGCTCGGCCATGCGCTACGATATCCGCTACATGAGCCTGCGTGGGCGCATGGAGGGCGCCGGGCCCACCGGCCGCCACCAGACCTCAACGTTTCACTTTAAGTACCTGCCCCGTCCGGACGGCAGCGGCTTCGATCATCCGCCTCTGCTCGTGCATATAACCGCTGAGGTTAACGTCCAGACGGCGCAGCGCGGCAGGGGTGAACTGGTGTTTCGCGAATCCCCACACGATCCGGTAGCTGATGTACCCGTGACTCAGGTTATACAGGCGGTCTACACTGAGAGCGTGTCCTACACCAGCGGCAAGATCCTCTGCGAGGTAGATCCGGACGCGTTTCTGCCCTACGCCTTCAGCAATATCGACTCGACGGATGTCATCGTAGAGGAGACGCTCATGCACGCGCAGGCCGCTCGCAAGAGCGATGATGGCCGCGGCCGCTGGCGCGAGGGGCCAAGCTAGGATGACTACCCGTATATGACTCAAGATCAGAAGGGACACAAGTGGTTCGCCTCCATCTACGACCGTATGATGGCCTCCGGCGAGCGGTCGTTCATGGGGAAAGTCAGGGAGGAGATTGCGGGCGGAGCCAGAGGTCGCGTACTGGAGATCGGCGCTGGCACCGGGGCCAACTTCCCCTACTACAACGACCATGCCGAGGAGATCTTCGCTACCGAGCCTGACCCCTACATGCTGCAGCGGGCCAAGCGCCGCGCGGAGAAGGTCGGCCGTCCCATCGAGCTGCGGCAAGCCTCCGCCGAGCATCTGCCTTTTGAGGACGCATCGTTCGATACGGTGGTGAGTACGCTCGTGATGTGTAGCGTAGGGAAGCCCCTGCGGGCGCTCTCAGAGGTGCGACGGGTGCTAAAGCCGTCCGGCGAGCTGCGCATGTATGAACACGTCCGCTACGAGCACGCCTTCGGCGCCTTCTGGCAGGACCTCATCACGCCTGTGTGGCGGTGGGTCGGCGCCGGCTGCCACCCCAATCGGGATATCGCCAGCGCCGTCCGAAAG
>JADFNQ010000073.1 GCA_022563285.1 Chloroflexota bacterium
GACGATCGTTCGGGTGGCGCTGCGCACAATGCGGTTGCGCAGGCGCCGTCTCAGGGACTGGCTGTGGGCTTTAGCGGCTGATCGAGTAGCCAATTCTCCTCCTTGGCGATGGTGGGCAGATTCATGATACGTGGCGAAGTTCGGGTTTGTCCAGCCTGCCGGCGGGTTCGGCGCGGGGCGCGGCCTGCGGCGGGCCGAGGTCGCGGGGGGGAAGAACCGGAGGGCACAGGCTGCGCTCAATGACAATTTAGGAAATAAATAATCCATCATTGATTTTCTTGACACCTTCTTCTATAATGTGTCCACTCTGCCGTCCCTTAGGCAGCCACACGCTTCCGGTGAAGTCGGAAGGAGATCGCCCGTGCCCTACCTAGACAAGGCGCTTATCTGCCGCGATTGTGGAACCAGCTTCACTTTTACGGCCGGAGAGCAGACTTTCTATGCCAGCCGTGGCCTCTCGAACGAACCGGGCCGCTGTCCCACCTGTCGGGCCGCGCGCAAGACCGGGAGCACCCCGTTCGGCGATGGGTACGTCCACTACGGCCCCTTCGCCAGCTTCGGCGGGCGGACGCCGCGCCAGATGCACCCGACCGTATGCGCCAACTGCGACCAGATGACGGAGGTGCCCTTCCTCCCCAAGGGCGACCGCCCCGTCTACTGCTCCGACTGCTTCACCAGCATGCGCCAGGCCGCTGGCTAGTTTGACAGCCGCTTCGCGGCCTGGCTACACTGGTTGGCACAACCGAACATAGCGATAAAGGCGAAGACGGAGACGAGTAGGTCGCTACGGGCCGGCCAGCGAGTCCCGACCGGTGCAAGGGGACACGGAACCAGCGTCCGAAAATCCCTCTCGAGCTGCCGACCGAACACCCCGGTCCGACCGCAGCGGCGACCTTCAGGTCGCCAGCGGGGGCGGGGCCAGTAGGCTCGGACGGAGGCCACCGTTAGCGAAGGCAAGGGCAATCCGTACGGGGGTGCCCTATAGAGAGTCCGCCTCAGGCGGAAACAAGGGTGGTACCGCGAGCCTTGATAGATCATCGGAGGCCCGTCCCTTTCAGGGGCGGGTCGCTTGATTTGCGGTGAAGGCGAGAGAGGGCACCATGTTCAAGCCGGTCGATAGCAGAGCCAGCTTCCCGGAGATGGAGAAGCGCATCCTCCAGCTCTGGAAGGAGCGCGATATCGTGCGTAAGAGCGTCGAAGAGCGCCCGGAGGACCGCCAGTTCACTTTCTACGAAGGGCCACCGTATGCCAACGCCAGCCCCGGCATCCACCATGTCCTGGCCCGTGTCTACAAGGACGTCATCATCCGCTACAAGACGATGCGCGGCTACCGGGTGCCGCGCAAGGCCGGCTGGGACACCCACGGCCTGCCCGCCGAGATGGAGGTGGAGCGCGAGCTGGGCATCAAGAGCAAGACCGAGATCGAGGAGAGGGTGGGCATCGAGGAGTTCAACCGTCGCTGCCGCCAGAACGTCCTTCGCTACATGGAGGACTGGGAGGCCCTGACGGAGCGCATCGCCTTCTGGGTGGACATGGAGGACCCCTACATCACCTTCCGCAACGAGTACATCGAGTCCTGCTGGTGGGTCGTCAAGCGGATCTGGGACAAGGGGCTCCTCTACCTGGACTACCGGGTGACCCCCCACTGCCCCCGCTGCGGCACCTCCCTGTCCGATCACGAGGTGGCCCAGGGCTACCGGGAGGACACGCCGGACCCCTCCATCTACGTGAAGTTCCGGCTGGCCGACCCTTCGACAGGCTCAGGGCTGGCTCCTTCGACGGGCTCAGGGCAGGCTCATTCGACAGGCTCAGGGCAGGCCAAGGAGGCGGACCCCGCCCTGCGGCTCGCCGACGGCGTCCCTACCTACATCCTCGCCTGGACGACGACGCCCTGGACGCTCCCCGGCAACACCGCCCTGGCCGTACAGCGCGACGCCGACTACGCCCTGGTTGAGGTGGAGCGGGACGGCCGTCGCGAGCGGCTCATCCTCGCCGACGCGCCCCAGCTCCGCTCCAGCATCGAGGAGTTCTTGAGGGAGGACTACCAGCGGGTGGAGGAGGTGTCCCGCTATCAGGGTGGGGCGCTGGTGGGCCTGCGCTACGAGCCGCTGTACGACCCAACGGCCTGGGGGGTGCAGGCGATGTGGTTCGACCCGGGGCAGGACGGCCGACTGGTGACGGTAGAGAAGGGGCAGGCGGTACAGCGGGCCTACACCGTCATCGCCGGCGAGTTCGTATCGCTGAGCGACGGCACCGGGGTGGTGCACATCGCCCCCGCCTTCGGCGGCGAGGACTTCGACATCGGCAAGGAGCTGGGCCTGCTCTTCCTCCAGCCGGTGGACCTGCGGGGCCGGCTGCCGGAGGGCTGCCCCTGGCCGGGGCAGTTCGTCAAGGACGCCGACGGGCCGATCATGGAGGAGCTGGCCGGGCGCGGCCTGCTCCTGCGGCGGGACGTCATCCGCCACACCTACCCCTTCTGCTGGCGCTGCGACGCACCCCTCCTCTACTACGCCAAGCCTACCTGGTACATTCGCACCACCGCGGTGAAGGACAGCCTGATCGAGGGCAACGAACGCATCAACTGGTACCCGGGGCACATCAAGCACGGCCGCTTCGGCGAGTGGCTCCGAAACAACGTGGACTGGGCCCTCAGCCGGGAGCGCTACTGGGGCATCCCCCTGCCCATCTGGCGCTGCGACGCCTGCGGCGCCCAGACCTGCGTCGGCTCGCTGGAGGAGCTGCGCGACGGGGCCACCGATCCCGCCGCCATCGACGCCCTGGACGATCTCCACCGCCCCTACATCGACCGCATCGAGCTCAGGTGCGAATGCGGTGGCACCATGGCCCGTGTGCCGGAGGTGTTGGATGTCTGGTTCGACTCCGGCGCCATGCCCTACGCCCAGTGGCACTACCCTTTCGAGAACCAGGACACCTTCCGGCGGAGCTTCCCCGCCGACTTCATCTGTGAGGCCGTGGACCAGACGCGCGGCTGGTTCTACACCCTCCACGCGGAGGCGGTGCTGCTCCACGCCGCGGGGGCGGTGCCGGAGAACATCTGCTTCCGCAACGTCATCTGCCTGGAGCTCATCCTGGACGAGAAGGGCGAGAAGATGAGCAAGTCCCGCGGCAACGTGGTGGAGCCGATGGAGGTGATCGACCGGTACGGCGCCGACGCCCTGCGCTGGAACCTGTTCACCGCCACCCGCCCGGGGGATGCCCGCCGCTTCTCCGCCGACCTGGTAGCGGAGTCGCTGCGGCGGTTCCTGCTCACCCTCTGGAACACCTTCAGCTTCTTCGTGACCTACGCCAACATCGACCGCTTCGACCCCACCGCGGCGGCGGAGGGGGAACGTTCGGAGCTGGACCGCTGGGTGCTGTCGGAGCTGCACACGCTGGTACGACGCGTGACCGAGCACCTGGAGGAGTACGACCCGACCAGCGCCGGACGGGCCATCCAGGCCTTCGTGGCGGACCTGTCCAACTGGTATGTGCGGCGCAGCCGCCGCCGCTTCTGGAAGTCGGAGAACGACGTGGATAAGGTGGCCGCCTACCAGACGCTCTACGCCTGCCTGGTAACGCTCACCAAGTTGATGGCGCCCTTGACCCCCTTCGTGGCGGAGGAGATCTACCAGAACCTCGTCCGCACCGTGGACGGGGAGTCGCCGGAGAGCGTGCACCTGGCGGAGTGGCCGGGGAGCGACTCCTCCCTGGTGGATGAGCGGCTCATGGACGAGACGCGAGTGGTCATGCGGGTGGTCAGCCTGGGCAGGGCGGCTCGTAGCAAGGCGGGGATCAAGGTGCGCCAGCCCCTTTCGCGGGTCGTGGTGAAGGTGAGGGCCGCTTCCGAGGGCCCCGGACTGAAGCGGCTGGAGTCGCAGGTGCTGGAGGAGCTGAACGTGAAATCGCTGGCGCTGGTGGAGGGCGATGGGGCGCTTGACGGCCTCACGCTGGCCGAGGATGAGACCGGGTACGCGGTCGGCCTCGACACCGCCATCACGCCGGAGCTGGCGGATGAGGGGCTGGCGCGGGAGCTGGTGCACCGCATCCAGAGCCTGCGCAAGGCGGCCGGTTTCGACATCTCTGACCATATCGTTACCCACTATCAAGGGCCGCCGCGCCTGCGCGCCGTCCTCCAGCGGCACGGCGACTACGTGCGCCAGGAGACGCTGTCCGAGGAGCTGGTGGAGGGGGCGCCGCCGGAGGGCGCCCACGTCGAGGAGCAGAGGCTAGACGGTGAGCCGCTGACGCTGGCGGTCGTGCGCCGCCGCTGAGGTCGGCCCCACAAATATCGAAATCAGTGGCTCCGGCGGGCCGATGGGGGTTGACGCTCCCTTATGGCGCTCACTTATACTCTGGTCGTGCAGATGCAGGAGGCCCGCTCGTCCCCTCTCGGGGAGACCCTCCAGCGCGCAAGGCAGGCCCGTGGCATCACGATAGAGGATGCTGAGCGCGCGACACGCATCCCCCGCAGATACCTAGAAGCGTTGGAGCAGGAGAACTACTCCATCCTGCCCGCCCCGGTGTACGCGCGGGGGTTTCTCCGCTCTTACTCCGGCTACCTGGGACTGGACCCCACCGCTATCCTTCCCCTCTTTCCCGTTGGTCATGTGGATGAGCCGAAGCTGGAGCCGCTGCCGGAGGTAAAGCAGCCGCGCACATGGTCGATGAGCGGCGTCATCGCCGTTGCGGCGGTGGGGGCGCTCATCCTGCTCGTTATCGCTCTGTACAGCGTCGGCCGCGAGGGCGGTGACGGTTCCGGCCTGCTCTCCCAGCCGGCGGCCGTAGAGGAGAGCGTGCCGGACGTGGTGGTGCCGCCGGAGGGGGAGGCCCCGCTGGCCGAGCCCGGCGTGGCCCAGGCGCTGCCTGACCTGGCCGGAAGAAGCCTGGAGGAGGCGGTCGATGTTGTGGAGGAGGCGGGCGCCGGGTACGTGGTGATCGGCGTCAGCGAGGGGGAGGTGCCGGTGGGGCAGGTGGTGGATCAGGTTCCGCCGCCAGGTACCACCATACAGCCGGGTGACCTGGTCACGCTCATCGTCAGCCGCTAGCGCCCGCGTCGAAGCCGTCCGCTTGTTTTCGCCCCTGCAGCGCCTGACAATAGCCCTGCGATGCGAAGGAGCTGGCTCGCGCCCCTCGGTCTAGCGCTGGGAACCGCCGCAGGCGCCCTGCTCTGGATCGGCTGGCGCTGGGTGACGCCCCGCCGTGAGGCAGATCCGGCCGATCCACCGGGGTTCGACGCGCAGGAGGTGTGGTTCCGCAGCCTGGACCGCACACGCCTGCGCGGCCTCTGGCTGCCCGGGCGCAGGGACTACCCCACGCTGGTGCTCTGCCACGGCTACTTCAAGAGCCTGGCGGAACCGCTGGATGTCGGGGTGGCGCTCAACGAGGCCGGCTACAACGTGCTCCTGTTCGACTTTCGGGCCTCCGGGCGAAGCGGCGGCCGCTTCACCACCATCGGCCACAAGGAGACGTGGGACGTTGAGGCGGCGGTGCGCTTCGTGGGCGAGCGGTACGGTCGCGGCCCGGTGGGTGTGCTGGGCATATCGATGGGCGCGGCGGCGGCGATCATCGCAGCCGCCCAGACGGGGGAGATCGCGGCCCTGGTGGCGGACTCCGCCTTCGCTCACCTGGAGGGCGTGATGGGGAAGAAGATCCCGGAGTTCGCGCCCGTCCGCTGGGCGGCGCCGCTGGGGTGGGTCAGCGTACTGATCGGGGAGGCGATGGCGGGAGCGCGTCTGCGTCGGTTGCGGCCGGTGGACCACGTCGGGCGCATCTCGCCTCGGCCGCTGCTGCTCATCTGTGGCGAGGAGGACAGCTACATACCGCACGAGCAGTTCGGGGAGCTGTTGGAGGCCGCCGGGGAGCCGAAGGAGATGTGGATCGCGCCCGGCTCCGACCACGCCGTCGCGCGCCTGGATCATCCGCAGGAGTATATGCGGCGCCTGCTGGCGTTCTTCGACCGCCATCTGCGGGGGCTGAAGAGGCCGCGGCGGCGTCAGCCTGCGAAGACGCCCTAGCCCTCGAACGGCCCCTCGCTTGGGGCGTGCAGCACCTCCGTGCGGTAGTCCACCATCTCCGCGTCTGGCCGCTCGTTGCGGATGAAGGCCACCACGCTGGCCATCATCTGGTGGGCGTGGCTCTCGCTGGTGGTGACGCAGGTGATGCCCAGGCAGAGCATCTGCCAGCGGTCCTGGTCGTCCACCTCGGCGACGGCGACGTTGAACTTGTTGTGCAGCCGCGCCGTCAGCGACTTGGTCACCCGCCGCTTCTCCTTGAGCGAGTGGTTCTGTGGCAGGCGCAGCCAGACGCGGCAGAGGCCGACGGTCATGGACATGTCACCCCTCCCTAGCTCCCCGTCTCCGGTAGGGGGAAGAAGGTTCAAGGCTCACGATCGTCTTCATCCCTCTCCCCTCTTCCTTCTTCCTCCAAGGGTGGCAGGTCCTCCGGTTTCTCCAGGCCGAAGTACTCCAGGAATCGGAAGGTTGTGCCGAACAGGTAAGGCCGGCCGGCAGAGCGGGCGCGGCCGACCTCGGTGATGAGGCCGCGGGCGCGCAGGGAGGCGAGGGCGCGGTCGCAGTTGACGCCGCGGATCGCCTCGATGGCCTGGCGGGTGATCGGCTGCTTGTAGGCGATGATGGCCAGCGTCTCCAGGGCGGCGTGTGAGAGGCGGTGGTCCTCCTCGACGCCGAGGAAGCGCTCCACGTACGGCGTCGCCTCCGGTGCCGTGACCATCTGCACGGCGGATCCCGTCCTCTGGACGCGCACCCCGCGGCGGCTGCAGTCGGCGGCGAGGGCG
>JADFNQ010000074.1 GCA_022563285.1 Chloroflexota bacterium
TTGAAAGAGCAGACCGCTCCCCTGGTCTTCAGCAGCGCTGACGACGATACGAAGCTGGTAATCGAAGGGGGCAGGCCGCTGCGGGGGAGCGTATCCGTCAGCGGCTCCAAGAACGCCACGATGGGCGCCATGGCGGCGGCCCTGCTGGTGGCGGAAGACTGCCATCTGGAGAACGTTCCCGCCATCGGCGACGTGGGGCACATGGCGGAGGTCCTGCGCAGCCTGGGCGTTACCGTTGAGCCAACGTCTGAGCACAGCCTGCGCATCAACGCCTCCAAGCTGACAGGCACTTCCCCCCCGACAGAGCTGGTGGGGAGCCTGCGCGCCAGCTTTCTCGTAATGGGGGCGTTGCTGGCCCGGTTGGGCTCTGCCGGCTGCTCCCCGCCGGGGGGCGACGTCATCGGCCAGCGTCCCATCGATGTGCACCTGGCGGGGTTCGAGGCGATGGGCGCCCGCGTCGGCCGCGAGGGCGAGAAGTACGTTGTGGAAACGGATGGGCTTAATGGCGCCCGCATCTTCGCGGACTATCCCAGCGTGCTGGGCACGCAGAACCTGATGCTGGCCGCCGCCACCGCCCGCGGCACCACCACCATCGTCAACGCGGCCGCGGAGCCGGAGGTGCAGGGGCTGGCCGCCATGCTCAACGGGATGGGGGCGCGTATCGGCGGCGTGGGCACCCACACCGTGACAATCGAAGGTGTGGAGGCGCTGCGCGGCACCACCTATCGAATAATCCCTGACCGCCTTGAGGCGGGCACCTTCGCCATTGCGGCCGCGATCACCGGCGGCCGGGTGGAGATTCAGGGCGTTCTGCTGGATCACCTCTTCTCCTTCATCGCCAAGATGCGGCAAGTCGGCGTAACGATGGAGGAGGACGGGGATACCCTCAGAGTGTGGCGAGACGGTGAGCTGCGGGCGATCACAGTACAGGCACTCCCTTACCCGGGACTGGCCACCGACCTCCAGGCGCCGATGGCGGTGCTCCTCACCCAGGCCCGCGGCGTGAGCTACATACACGAGCGGGTGTTCGATAATAGGCTGCTGTACGTGAGCGAACTGCGCAAAATGGGCGCGGAGGTAGTGACGACGGGCACCACCACTGCTATCATTAGCGGGCCGACCCCGCTCCTCGGCTCCAGCGTCAGGGCCCTGGACGTACGGGCAGGCGCGGCGCTCATCCTGGCCGGCCTGACGGCTGGCGGCCGCACAGAGGTGGCCGACGTGTATCATGTTGACCGTGGCTACGAGCGCATCGGCGATAAGCTGCGGGAGCTCGGGGCGGTGATCGAGAGGGTGTGAGGTGTTCGGAAAGCGAATTGGTGTAGACCTGGGCACGGCCAACGTCCTGGTCTACGTTAAAGGTAAGGGGATCGTTAGCTCGGAGCCCGCGGTGGTGGCGGTGGCCCAGCGGGACAATACCATCGTCGCCGTGGGGAACGAAGCCCGGGATATGCTGGGCCGCACGCCGGGCGCCATTCAGGTGATCCGACCGATGCGTGACGGGGTCATCGCCGATTACCTGACCACCGAAGCGATGCTCCGCTACTTCCTCGGCAAGGTCAACGGGCGTTTCCCCTTGGTGAAGCCGGAGGTGATGATCTGCGTGCCCGCAGGCGTGACCGGAGTGGAGCAGCGAGCGGTGCAGGACGCCTGCGAGGCGGCGGGGGCCCGTCGGCCTGCCCATGTCATCTCGGAGCCACTGGCCGCGGCCATCGGGGCCCGTATCCCCGTCAGCGCGCCGCAGGGCCATATGATAGTGGACATCGGCGGTGGACGCGCCGAGGCGGCGGTCATCTCCATGTACGGGATCGTCGTCAGTGAGTCCGTGCGGGTGGCCGGGGACAGGCTGGACGACGCCATAGCCGGCCATATCAAGCGTCGTAATAACCTCCACATCGGCGACCGTACGGCGGAGGAGCTAAAGATCGCCATCGGCAGCGCCCTGCCCCTTGAGGAGGAACTCACCTTCGACGTGCGCGGGCGGGATCAGATCTCCGGCCTTCCCAAGACGCTAACCATCACCGGTGAGGACGTGTGTCAGGCTATCCATGATCCCCTGCAGGCGATCCTGGGCACCGTTCGCTCCGTTCTGGAACGGACGCCTCCGGAGCTCGCTTCGGACATAATCGACCGGGGGATAGTGCTTACCGGCGGGACGGCGCTCCTGCGCAACCTGGACCGGCTGATCACTCAGGAGATCGGCATCCCCTGCTACGTAGCCGAGAATCCGATGGACTGTGTGGCGATAGGGGCTGGAATAGCCCTGGAGCACCTGGACCTGATCCAGCGGGCGCAGCCGCCCGAGGGTGAGTGGATGGTCAGCCTCTAGCGGCCGTAATCGTGGGGCGGGGAGAGCTCTTCAGGTAGTAGGTCATACTCTGTAGCGCCAGCACTGGCTCGATGCGTTTCAGATGGACCCCGTCCGGCACATGGGCGGCGATGGGCGCGTAGTTGAGAATGCCGCGGACGCCGCACTTCACCAGCGTATCGATGACATCCTGAGCGAACTCCGCGGGGACGGCGACGATCCCGACATCCACGGGGGCTTTCGATAGGACATTCTCCAGGTCTCTGGTGTCTTTCACTATCAGGCTGTTAATCCTCTGGCCGATCCTGTCAGGGCTGGCGTCAAACGCCTCCACGATGCGGAACCCCTGAGGGGAGAAACCTTCGTAGCCCAGGATGGCGCGGCCCAGCTTGCCGACGCCCACAAGGGCCATGCGCCACTGCCTGTCCAGGCCAAGGATGCGGTGCAACTCATCCAGCAGCTTCTGAACGTTGTAGCCGCGTCCCTGCTTGCCGAAGCGGCCGAAGTAGCTGAGGTCTTTCCGGATCTGGGCGGGCGTTACCCCCAGGCGAGTACCCAACTCCTGGGAGCTGACTACGTCCCGTCCTTCGGTCTGTAGCGATGACAGGGCACGGGTGTAGAGGGGGAGGCGGTCTATGACTACGGGCGGTATCTCCATAAAGGTTTCACTCCGTGTTTATCTATTAACTCTATGGGGTGCTTCGCCAGCGTCTATCGCTTGCTAGTGGCTGAGCATCTTATAGCATTCCCTGAAAGTCTCAGTCAAGGGTTTGTGCTCACAATTACAAACTTCGGGCTGGCCAGCAGCCATCTCGGGCCCCTCGGCCGGTTCCGTCTACGCTAGGTAACGCAACCGCCGCAGGAGGCGTCTTAACCTGTGATAGCCGTATCAGCGCAAGGCCAGGAGTAACCGATATGGAGAGCAGACAGGCGTCCGAGGAAGAGCTTCCCGAGGGCGAGTCCAACGACAGGGTGGTTGAGTCGCGGCGGCCGCCGCCTATGTTTCGTCGAGAGAACTTCCACCGTGGTGATGGGCTCGGCCCGCTCCTTGACGATGACATGATGAAAGATGTAGCCGGTGAGTCGACAGCGACGGCCCTGGGCAACGTCGCCAGTTCCCTTGAGGCCGATCCGCCCGCGACGACCGAATCGAAGGATTCGACCTTGCCAGAGCAGCCGCGCGCGCTGGTGGAGGTAGGGCTCTCCAAGGCGTTCCTTACCGACCTGACGCTCAAGATAATGCACTACTCCGGCACTCCCTCGGCCGCGCAGCTCATGCGCAGGCTAGGGCTGGGTCAGTCTATGGTGCAGCAGATACTTCGGACCCTGCAGGAAGAGCGCCTATGTGAGGTCCTGAGCCAGTCTGACCTGTTCACGGGCAACTATCGGTACCGTCTCTCGGAGCGGGGGACTGCCAGAGCGGCGGAGGCGCTGGAGCGCACGCGCTACGCCGGCCCTGTACCAGTTACCGCCGAGCAGTACGCCGAGGTCATACGGGCACAGCAGAAACGGCGTCAGGCGCCGTCACCCGCACGCATCAAAGCGATCCTTGACGATTTCGTCCTGGCGCCTGAAGTAGCCGACGCGGTGTCCCGCGCCCTTTACTCCGGCAAGACTGCGATGCTCCACGGCCCCTCCGGCAGCGGCAAGACCAGCATACTGGAGGGGTACGCCAGGAGCCTTGACGGCGTTGTCTTGGTGCCCTACGCCCTGTACGTGTACGGACAGGTCATCCGGGTGTTCGATCCGTCCATTCACGAGCCGGTAGAGGATGCCGATGATGGGAACGCGGTCAAGGACGATGGGAAGCTGGACCGTCGCTGGGCCCTCGTGCGCCGACCGACCGTTGTCCTCGGCTCGGAGATCGGTCAGGAGTCCCTGGAGCTCGCCTATGATCCCCAGGCCCGCTTCTACCAGGCCCCTCCGCACATGAAGGCCCAGGGGGGTGTCCTTGTAGTCGATGACCTCGGCCGTCAGAAGACGGAGGCTCGCGAGTTGATGGCCCGCTGGCTCATACCCGTGGAGCGCGGCTGGGACAGCCTCAGCCTTATCACTGGTGAGAAGCTCACCATCCCGTTCGATATTCAGCTCTTGTTCGCAACCAACCGGTCGCTGGATCAGCTTGCCGATGACGCTCTCATGAGGAGGATACTGTACAAGCTGGAGATACCCAGCCCCGGTCCCGAGGAGTTTGCGGAGATACTGCGCCAGCTCTGCCACCAGCGGAACGTGCAGGTGCCGGAGGGCGCGATTGAGCGCATGGTCGAGCGGCTGTACAGCCAGTCGGGCGAGAAGCCCCGGGCCGCCTACGCCCGTGACCTTCTGGAAGTGGTCATTGAGGGTGCGGCCTATGACGGGCAGGAGCCCGTACTGGATGAGGAGTCCTTTGAGCGGGCGCTGAAGCTGTTCATGAGCCATCAGGGAGGCGGCGAAGCGGCCTAGACAACGCCCGCTACAAACCTCTCTATACCCTTCGCCAGCTCCCACGGCCGCTGCAGCGGCACATCATGGATGGTGTCCCTCATCCAGGCCACCTGGATCGAAGGCCCGCGTTCCTCCGCCAGCGCCACGGCCTTCTGCTTCTGTTCCATCCAGATCGCGTTACGCGGGTCCTGGTGGTCGCGCGCGGTCGGCATGAGGAGGGCGGGACAGCGCAGGCCGGGCCAGAGGGCGGATGGCTTATGCTCCCACAGCGATCTCAGTATCTTGAGGTGGTTCTCGCGGCTGAGATGCGGGTGGATCGTCTTGTCCTCATCGATGCGGAAGTTGGCCAGAACTATCTCCTGAACCTCGTCGCTCCAGACTTCCGCCAGGCCAGGCCAGTTGCGGGCCCCCTGGAGGAACGCCTCCAGCTTCAGCCCGGCCAGGGGCGGCGGCGACATCATCTCCAGCGCCCGCTCCCAGGTCATGTCAGGGAAGGCGGAGATCTCCAGGAAGCCCCCGTCCACCAGCACCAGCCAGGACGCGGCGTCCGGCTGGTCGGCGGCGAACTGGAGGGCGACGTTCGCGCCCCAGGAGTGGCCTACCAGCCCCGGCCGCTCCAGGTCTAGCGCCTGTATGAAGGCCTGTAGGTCGCTGGTGAGGGACTGAAAGTCGTACCCCCCGTCCGGCTTGTCGCTGAGGCCATGGCCGCGCTGGTCCAGCGCCAGGACACGGAACCGCCGGGCCAGCAAGGGAGCGGTCAGGTCCCAGATGCGAGAGTTGGACGCCAGGCCGTGCAGGAGGAGAAGCGGCTCTCCCCGGCCGCCCCAATCACGGTAGTGGAAGCTGAGGCCGCGCAGGTCCACGAACGCGTCTCTGGGCGTCACGGCCCCTCCAACGGCAGCTCGTGCTTCTCTACGCGCCCTGGAGCCCCCTCGTGCTGGGGCAGTACGTAGAGCTCCAGCCGATGGACACGGAAGCGCCCGAAGTCCGTCTCGCGCTCTCTCTGGACCAGCTCGACGATCTCCTCCAGGCGGTCGTCGCGGGCGTACTGAGTCAGGGAGATGTGGGGCAGCAGATCGTGCCCGTCCAGGTAACGCTCCGGGAGTTCCGGCATGGCGGAGCGAAGGACGCCACCCAGCTCCAGGCCGCGGCCGCCGTCGTAGGGAACGGCGACGACGACCTCGCGAAAGGTGTTGAGACCGCGGACAGCTACCTCAAACGGGCCCAGGCCGCCGACGGCCCTGCGACCCTTCTCCAGCGCCTCCGAGATAAAAGGCTCCGGCAGCAGCCGTGGGGGATCGGGGTTGCCGTTGGTGAGCAGAACGGGCGGCACGATGGTGATGTGCCAGTAGTCCGGCGGGAAGGCGGTGGTTGCGCCCGTAGCCTCCAACCGCTTGGCGACCTCCTGCAACCGGCGGCGGACCGCCGCATCGTCAACGGGTATTACGAAGCCGGCCATGGCGGTGACCCCGGGAGGTAGAGGCAGCCGGCCCGTCCAGGGTGAGACCGCTGGGCGGCAGCGGAACTCCTCCCAGATCGCCTGATGGCGATCAGCCGTCTCCTGGTCGGCTTCGTTCATATGGGCGGTAGCTAGGCCTTCTTCAGCTCCTGCACCATCCAGCGCAGCCGCTCCGCCTGCTCCTGGGTGGCGGTGGCGTAGCCGAAGTCCAGCGTGCTCACCACGCCGGAGTAGCGCTCCTTGATCTTGGGGACAATCTCGTCGTAGGTGCCGACGATGGCGAACTCGTTGAGCATCTCGTCTGTGATCTCGTTGGCCATCTCCGCCCACTTGCCCTCCATGGACAGGCGGTAGAGCCGCGGCCCCACCTCGTCCCAGCCGTGGCACTCCAGGACGGTATGGTAGGAGCGGGTGGAGGCGTAGAAAGAGATCTGCTGCTTCACCGGCAGCTTGGCCTTCTCCACCTCCTCCTCGTTCTTGCCGGTGACGAGGAAGCCGCCGCCGACGATATCGATGTCGG
>JADFNQ010000075.1 GCA_022563285.1 Chloroflexota bacterium
CGCTGGCCCTTTACCTGTTCGTCTCTGGGCCGTTCTATCTGATAAGGCACCCGACCGCTGTACGCCGGCTGGCGGGGGAGACGCGCGCTGTCCTCTGGCACCTGACCAGCCTATACCGTGACCGCGGCGCTGCCGCGAGAAGGACGTAAAGTCAGTTCGGGGAAGGACGAGGATGGCGTCCACCAAGGAGCGACTGCTGGAGAAGAGGAAGAAGCGGATACGCACGCTCAAAGGCCTGATCCTGAGCGGTGGCAAGGGCAGCCGTCTGCGGCCGTTTACCTACACGAGCGCAAAGCAGTTGGTCCCTATCGCCAACAAGCCGGTTCTCTTCTACGCCATCGAGCAGCTGGTGGAGTGCGGCATTCGCGACATCGCCGTCGTGGTGGGGGATACGGGGGAGCAGATCGAGACCGCGGTGGGCGACGGCTCCGCCTTCGGGGCCAGGGTGGAATACATCCAGCAGGACGCGCCGCTGGGTATCGCCCACGCCGTCAAGATCGCCCGCGACTACATGGGGGAGACGCCCTTCGTCCTGTACCTGGGGGACAACTTCCTCCTGGGGGGAGTCAAGACATTCGTGGACCGTTTTCGGGATAACGGGGCCAACTGCCAGATCCTGCTCCACCCGGTGAACAACCCCCAGGCGTTCGGCATCGCCGAGTTCGTCGACGGGCGGGTGGCCCGCATCGTGGAGAAACCGGCGAGCCCTACCTCCAACTTGGCCGTGATCGGCATCTACATGTTCGATCACCACGTCTTCGAGGCGGTGGAGCGGATCAAGCCCTCCGGTCGCGGCGAGCTGGAGATCACCGACACTATCCAGTACCTGATCGATAAGGGGCTCGACGTTCGGGCCGAGGTGCTGGACCGCTACTGGATCGACACCGGCAAGATGGACGACATCCTGGAGGCGAACCGGATGGTCCTCCAGAGCCTGGCGCCCAGCAACCGGGGGCAGGTGGACGAGCGCACCCGCGTCTACGAGCCGGTGATCCTGGAGAAGGGCGCTAAGGTAGTGAACAGCGTCCTGCGGGGGCCGCTCGTCATCGGGGCGGAGACGGAGATCGTGGACTCTTACGTGGGTCCCTTCACCGCCATCAACCACCACTGCCGGCTGCTGGGCGTCCGCGTCGGCGGTAGCATCGTCCTGGAGCACACGACGATCGAGAATCCGCACTGGCCCATCGAACACAGCCTGATCGGCCGCTACGTGACGCTGCGGGGCGGTCAGGCCGTGGGTGGGGCCTACAGCCTCAACCTGGGCGACCACAGCCAGATCGAGATGCCGGAGGGGTAGAGATGCTGAAGGACGCCCGTGTCCTGGTCACCGGCGGCTGCGGCTTCATCGGCAGCAACTTTATCCTCCACCTGTTGGAGCGTTACCCGGAGTGCCGGGTGGTCAACCTGGACAAGCTCACCTACGCCAGCAACCCCGCCAACCTGCGGGACATCGAGAGGGACAGCCGCTACCGCTTCGTCCGCGGCGACATATGCGACGCTGGACTGGTGGATCCGCTTGTGGCGGAGGCCGATGTGGTGTTCAACTTCGCCGCTGAGACCCACGTCGACCGCTCCCTCATGGAGGCCGGCTCCTTCATCCTGACCGACGTCCTCGGCACCCACGTCCTGCTGGACGCGGCCCGCCGTCACCCTAACGTCAGGCGCTTCGTGCAGGTGTCCACGGACGAGGTGTACGGGGAGATGCCGCCGGGCACCTACGCCCGCGAGGCCGATCCTCTCCACCCACGAAGTCCCTACGCGGCAAGCAAGGCCGGCGGCGACGCCCAGTGCACCGCCTTCTTCGAGACCTACGGACTGCCCGTCATCATCACCCGCGCCGCCAACAACATCGGGCCGAGGCAGCACGTCGAGAAGGTGGTGCCGCTGTTCGTCACCAGCGCCTTGAGGGATGAGCCTCTGCCTCTGTACGGCGACGGCCGCCAGGTGCGCGACTGGCTGTACGTGGAGGACCACTGCCGGGCCCTGGACCTGATCGCGCGGGAGGGCGAGCCGGGGGAGGTATACAACATCGGCGCCGATAACCATCAGGAGAACATCCGCGTGGCGGAGGCGATCCTCCAGTTGCTGGAGAAGCCGCTGAGCCTCATCCGCTTCGTGGAGGACCGCAAGGGACACGACCGCCGCTACGCCGTCGAATCGTCGAAGCTGCGGGCCCTGGGCTGGGCCCCCGAGCTTGACTTCACCGCCGCCCTGGAGCGGACCGTCCAGTGGTATCAGGAGAGCCGCTGGTGGTGGGAGCCGATCTACGCCGGGCCGTTCCGCGAGTACTACCGGCAGCAGTATACCGAGCGGCTGGCCAGTGGCGTACCCTACGACCCAGCAGCGCCCGGCAAGGAAGGAGCCTCGTCCCGATGATCCAGGGGGTGGAGGTGAAGCGGCTGACCAGGCACGCCGACGAGCGGGGCTACCTCATGGAGATCCTGCGCAGCGACGACGAGATCTTCAGCAAGTTCGGCCAGTGCTACGTCTCCATGAACTACCCTAACGTCATCCGGGCCTGGCACTGGCACCAGAAGCAGGACGACCACTTCGTCGTCGTCAAGGGGATGATCAGGGTCGGCCTGTACGACATGCGCGAGAGCTCCCCCACCCGTGGCGAGGTGAACGAGTTCTATCTGGGGGAGAACAACAACATCGTGCTGAAGATACCGGTGGGGGTCGCTCACGGCTACAAGACGGTGGGCGTGGAGCCGTCGTTGCTGGTCAACTTCCCCAGCGAGGTGTACAACCGCGAAGAGCCGGACGAGCAGCGCCTCCCCTGGGACACGGATCAGATCCCATTCAACTGGGAGATCGAGTTCAAGTAGATGCGCGTAGTGATCACCGGCGGCCGGGGCCAGTTGGGCCGCGCCCTGCAGGCGGCCCTGGCCGAGCACGATCTGTCGGCTCTGGGCCACGCCGAGCTGGACGTCACCGATGCGGCGCAGGTGAGGCGGGCGATCGATGGCTTCCGGCCGGAGGTGGTGGTTCACGCCGCGGCCTGGACCGATACCGCGGGGTGCGAGGCTGACCCGGACCGGGCGCTGCTCGTGAACGGCGAGGGCACTCGCATCGTCGCAGAGGCCTGCGCTAACTTCGGTGCGGCGATGCTGTACGTGAGCACCAACGAGGTGTTCGATGGGGAGACGGCTGAGCCCTACCGCGAGGAGGACAAGCCCAACCCGATCAACGCCTACGGCCGATCCAAACTGGAGGGGGAGCGACACCTGATGTCTCTCCTGGAACGCCACTATATAGTCCGAACGTCCTGGCTGTACGGCCCCGGGCGCGTGAGCTTCCCCGAGAAGATTGTACAGGCGGCGCGGGAGCAGGGACGGCTGCGGCTGGTGACCGACGAGATCGCCTCGCCCACCTGGACGGCGGATCTGGCCGTCGCCATCGACCGCCTGATTCGGCAGTCAGCCTGGGGGGTCTATCACGTCACGAACCACGGGTACTGCTCTCGTTTGGAGTGGGGGAAAGAGGTGCTCCGCTTGTCCGGGCTGGACAGCGTATCGGTAGAGTCTACCACTCTCGGTGAGTTCGGGGGTCCCTACCGTAAGCCTGCCTTCTCTGCCCTTTCAAACGAGAAGGCCACCCGCCTCGGCGTTGAGATGCGGCCCTGGCAGGAGGCGCTGGCGGATCATCTCAGCCGTTCTCGGGACGAGTCCGGCGCGGCGGCGGCCACGCCAGAGGTTAACCGGTAAACCAGGGGGACGTTCTTAACCGCAGGGATGATGCTTCGTATTAGGAAGAAGAAGCCCGAACAGGCCGGTGACGCCGCCTCTCCGGAGGAGGCGCTGGAGAGGCGACGCAACGGCGCCCGCGGGCCTCTAACGGAGGATGACGACACGCCCGTCGAGGTGCACCCGTACACTACGCCCGCGGTCAAGCGTTGGCTGGACGTCACGATAGCCAGTCTCGCCCTCGGGATCCTGTCGCCCATCTGGGTCCTGGCCCTGGCGCTCATCAAGCTCGACGGCCCCGGACCGGCGCTACTCAGACAGAAACGCGTGGGGCTGAACGGACGGGAATTCAGCTTCTACAAGTTCCGTTCGATGGCCCCAGGCGTGAAGAACGACATCTCCGATCGAATCCCTAAGGGCGACCTGCGGACGGCCCTCCTCAGCCCTCGCGGGCGCCACCCCAGCGTCACCAAGATCGGCTGGGTGCTCCGAAAGACCACGGTGGATGAGCTGCCGCAGCTCCTCAACGTGATCAAGGGAGACATGAGCCTGGTGGGACCGCGACCGGACATGCCGGAGATCGTGGCCCACTGGCCTCGGCATTACCTTCAGCGTCATAAGGTGAAGCCGGGGATGACCGGGCTCGCCCAGGTCAACGGGCGCTCCGACCTCACCCACCACGAGAAGGTCCGCTATGATCTGCAGTACGTGCGCCATCACCCGATCTCCCGTGATCTGGGGATACTGCTCAAGACCATCTCCCTGGTCCTGAGCAAGAAAGGGGCCCGCTAGGGCGACTCCACCACCGCTCCCGGATCGCGGCCGCGAGCCGACGATGCGCCTGCTGTTCCTGTCGTCCGAGCTGCCCCACCCCGCCGATAGCGGCGGTACCATCAAGACGGCGAGCATTCTGGGCTACCTGAAAGGGCGGCATCACGTCGACCTTCTCTGCTTCCGGCGGCGGCCCCTAACGGACGAGCAGGCCCGCTGGTGCCAGGCTACGGGTGGGGTGGAGACGGTGCCGCTGAACCGCGGCCGCACACCGATCGGCCTTCTGGGCAGCTATCTGCGCGGCATACCGCTAAGCATCGAACGCAACCGCAGCCGTCGCATGGTTGAGTTGGTCTCAGGGCGACTTCGTGACGGCGGGTACGATGCGGTGGTCGTTGACGGCTGGCTGATGGCGCAGTACCTACAGCCCGGGTTCTCCGGCCTGGCTCTCCTGCATGAGCACAACGCCGAGCACGTGATGTGGCGCCGCCAGGCGCAGCGAGAGCGCAACCCGCTGGTCAAGGCGCTGATCCGCCTGGAGTACCGGCGGGTGCGGCGGTATGAGGCCGCCATCCTCCCCCGCTTCGAAGTCGTCTTCGCCGTGTCCGGGGCCGACCGGCAGGCCCTCATCGATCTGGGGGCGGACCCGGAGCGTCTGCGAGTGCTCCCGAACCTGCCAGACCCATCGCTCTTGGAGCGCCCCCCTCTCTCCTTCGCCGCCGCGGAGCCGGTCATCCTCTACTTCGGCACGCTGAGCTGGCCACCTAACCAAGAGGGCATCCAGTACTTCCTCGGCTCCGTGTTTCCCCTGGTGCGCGAGAAGGTGCCGGAGGTGCGCTTCGTCGTCGCCGGTAAGTGTGCATCGCCGGCCCTGCGCCGACTGGCCAGCCAGACGGCCGGGGTGGATTTCCTGGGTCCGGTCGAGGACGCGGAGCCCCTGTACCGGCGGGCGCGGCTGTTCGTCGAGGCGAGCCGTACTGGCGGCGGGACCCGCCTCAAGGTGCTAAACGCTCTAGCCCGCGGCCTGCCTGTAGTAGCGACTCCGGAAGGGGCCGAGGGTCTGGACACGGTGCCGGGCGAGCATCTGCTGGTCGCGGACGATGCGGAGTCGATGGCGGAGGCTGTGGGCCGACTCATGGCCGATGACGGCCTGTGGCGGGCCCTTAGCGAGAACGGGCGGGCCCTGGTTCGCAGCCGCTACCTAGCGCAGGTGGCCTACGGGCCCCTGGACGAAGTGCTCAGCGGTGCCGGCGCCACGGCCTGAGGGGCGGTCGGCCCCGGAGACGGTGGATGTTCTGGGGGTCCGCTTCCATAACCTCAGCCTAGGCGAGGCGGCCGGCGCCATCGCCGGGCTGGCCCAGGCCGGCGAGAGGGCGTACGTGGTCAAGCTCTACTCGGAGTGCATGCCCCGGGCCGCTCGCGAAGCCCGCGTGCGCGGGATTCTGAACGGGGCCGACCTCTGCCTGGCCGATGGCATCGGCGTCCTGTGGGCGGCGCACTACCTGACCCTCCCAGGCGGGCCCCTGCGGGCGCTACTCCAGCTCCCTCTCTCTCTGGCTGCCGTGGCCCTCAACCCGTCAGCGGTCCGGGGGCCCCTTAAGGAGAACATGGCCGGCGTGGACCTGACCTGGGAGATGCTGGCCCGCCTGGACGAGTCTGGCTCAGGGGTCTTCCTGCTGGGGGGCACGGAGGAGGAGGTGCAGGGCGCACGGGAGAGGATCGAGGCGTGCTTCCCCGACCTGCCAGTGGTGGGCGCCCGTCACGGCTACTTCGACGTTTCGGGCGAGGAGAATGAGGCCGTCCTCGGGGCGATAAACGAGGCGCATCCGCAGGTGCTGCTGGTGGCGATGGGCTTCCCCCGTCAGGAAGAGTGGATCGTCGACAACCTGCCGCGGCTGCAGGTGAACGTCGCCGTGGCGGAAGGCGGGTCGTTCTCCTTCATCTCCGGCACCGTGGCGAGGGCACCGCGCTGGTTCCGACGGTTGGGGCTGGAGTGGCTGTATCGGCTCGCCCGGCAACCTTGGCGACTGCGTCGCCAGCTGGCGATTCTCCGATTCGTCTGGCTGGTGGTCAGAGAGCGGCTGCGGAGGAGCTAGTGTAAGGCCTCAGAGCAGGTCCCGCACCGTGCCCGTCATCATCTCGGCGATGGCGTCAGAGGTGGTCAGTCCCGGCCCCTGCCTGAATCTCCTCTGACTGTTCCCCGTCAGCG
>JADFNQ010000076.1 GCA_022563285.1 Chloroflexota bacterium
CCGTGGCCGAGCGACTCATCGTCCACCGCGGCCGCGTCGTGGAGGGCCGCATCGCCGTTGGCGATACCGTCACCGCCCGCGTGGACGCGCGGCACAGGCAGGACACGATGCGCAACCACACCGGCACCCACCTGCTGCACGCCGCCCTGCGCAAGGTGCTGGGCAGCCACGTCCGCCAGTCCGGCTCCCTCGTCGCGCCCGACCACCTGCGCTTCGACTTCACTCACACGGAGCCGCTGACGGAGGAGCAGATCGCGGAGGTGCAGCGGCTGGTCAACGATAAGATCCGTCAGGACCTGCCGGTGGAAGCCCGCCAGACCAGCTACGACCAGGCGATGTCCGAGGGCGTCCTCGCCTTCTTCGGCGAGAAGTACGGCCAGGAGGTGCGGGTGGTGGAGGTCAACTCGGTCGTCCCCAAGCCTGCCTTGAGCTCCGCCGAAAGGTTCAGCGCTGAGCTCTGCGGCGGCACCCACTGCCGACACACCGGCGAGATCGGCGTGCTCATCATCACCGGCGAGTCGTCCATCGGAGCCGGCATGCGCCGCATCGAGGCCCTGACCGGCCGCGGCGCCGAGGAGTACGTGCACGCCCAGGCCGCCTCCCTGGACGAGATCGCCCGCCGTTTGGGCGCCCCCCGTGACGCTGTTCCCGCCAAGGTTGAGGCCCTCCTCGCTGAGATGGATGCCCAGCGCAAGAAGGTGGAAAGGCTGGAGCGCTCCCTGGCCGCGGGGGGCTTGTCGGCTATGGCCAAGAGGGAGACTTACACTATAGACGGCGTCTCCGTCAGCGCCGCAGAGGTGGATGCGACCAGCGATCAGGCGCTCCGCTTCATGGGTGACGCCCTCAGGCGGGAGCTGGCCGGCCGGAGCGGCGGAGCCGCTGCGGTAATCGGCGCGGTTATCGACGATAGCCCCTCTTTCGTCGCCGTGGCCAACGAGGACGCGGCCTCTCGTGGCCTCACCGCCGACGCCCTGGTGCGGGAGATAGCGCGCCTGGCCGGCGGCGGTGGCGGCGGACGTCCCGATATGGCTACCGGCGGCGGCAAAGACCCGGCCAAGCTCGCCCAGGCGCTGAAACAGGTGCCGGAGATAGCCCGAAAGCTGCTGGCCAGCACGTAGAATGACGCCGGAACCCCGCAGCGGGCGCATCATCGGGATAGACCCGGGCGAAAGACGCATCGGTGTCGCCGCCGCCGACCTCCGCACCCGGGTAGCAATCCCCCTGACCACTATCGACGCCGGCGATGACCCCGCGGGGGCCGTGGCCCGGCTCGCCCGTGAGCAGAGCGCAGAGGCCGTCGTTGTCGGGCTGGCGCTGTCCCTGAGCGGCGCCCTGGGGCCGCAGGGCCAGCGCGCTCAGGCCCTCGCCGACGCCCTCGCCAGCTGCCTCGACATCCCTATCCACACCTGGGACGAGCGCTTCACCTCGGCGGAGGCGCGGCGCCGCCTCACCCGCCCAGGTCGGCGGGCGTCGGCCCGCGGCAAGCGACGTTCCAAGGGCAACGTGGACGCCCTTGCGGCCGCAATCATCCTCCAGGCGTATCTCGATAGCCAACGCCGGCCGGGTCGGGGATAGAGCGTGCGCACCCTGTCCATCGTCGGCGTCGTCCTCATCCTGGGTATGACCGCTGCTACCGTGTGGGTCATAACCGGCACTCCGGGCGTGGTAGACGAAGTCCCGGCGGCGCTTCCACCCACGCCGCCTGCGTCGAGTCCCACACCCGTCATCATCTCCGTGGAGGCGAACGAGGCCGTCAAAGACATCGGCCAGATGCTTGAGGACGAAGGTGTCATCGACTCCGCTATCCAGTTCCGCGTCCTGGCGGAGCTGCTGGGCTACGAGAAGATGATACAGTCCGGGGAGTACGAGTTCGATCCGGACACACCCGCTCTACAGGTGGTGTACCGGATGAGGCGGGGGATCCTCTCGTCTCTGTTCGTGACCGTTGTCGAGGGGTGGCGCCTGGAGGAGATCGCAGATGCCCTGGATGAGCAGGGCGTCGTATCTCGCGAAGGCTTCCTGGAGGCGGCTGTCGCCGGCAACTTCGACTTCGACTTCCTGCAGCGGTTGGGGCCGGCCACGCCCCTGGAGGGCTACCTCTTCCCGGCGACCTACTTCTACGGACGCAGTGCCACCGCCGAGGACGTCATCCGGCAGATGCTGGAGGCGATGGACGATAACTTCAGCGAGGAGCTTCTGCGCGATGCCCTGAACGTTGGCCTGACCATGCACGGCGTCCTCACCCTCGCCTCCATCATCGAGAGGGAGGCGAGGGTGCCCGAAGAGCGCCCGATCATGGCCCAGGTCTTCCTTGCGCGGCTGCGCCGGGGCATACCCCTGGAGGCAGACCCCACCGTCCAGTACGCCCTCGCCATGGACCCGGAGAGCGTGGCGGAGTTCGGCTACTGGAAGGCGGGGCTCACCGAGGAAGACCTGGAGGTCGATTCAACCTACAACACGTACCGCTTCGGCGGACTGCCGCTGGGGCCTATCGCTGCCCCGCGTCTGGATTCGATTGAGGCCGTCATCGAGCCTGCCGATACGAACTACCTCTACTTCGTCGCGACGGGGGACGAGGAGGGATCCCACGCCTTCGCGGAGACGCTGGAGGAGCATCAGCAGAACATCGAGGAGTTCCAGCGGTGACGAAGTACGTCGGCGTCATCGGCCATCCACTGAAGCGGTCCCTATCGCCGGTCTTCCAGCAGGCCGCGCTCGACCACCTGGGCCTCGATATCCGCTACGAGGCCTGGCCCACGCCCGAAGACAGGCTCGCCGAGAGGGTCGGAGGCCTGCGCGCGCCGGACCGCCTGGGCGCGAACGTGACCATCCCCCACAAGCAGGCCGCCCTCTATCTCCTCGACGGGAGCGACGATCTCTGTAGACGGGTGGGGGCCGTGAACACGATCGTGCACCGCGAGGGCAAGCTATACGGCCACAACACCGATGTCGCCGGCTTCCTGCGGGCCCTGCGTGAGGACGGCGGCTTCGACCCCGCCGGCGTCCGTGTCCTCGTGGCCGGGGCGGGCGGGGCGGCCCGTGCGGTTGCCGTCGCCCTCATAGATGCCGGGGCTGCGTCTGTCACCTTCATCAACCGCACCTTCTCCCGCGCCGCTGAGCTGGTGGAGGAGATCGGGCCGCAGGCTGGTGGCACGGAGCTCAACGCCCTTCCGGACGTGTACGCTTCCTGGCGCGCCTCCGCTATCTCCTGCCGCCTTCTGATAAACTGTACGTCGGTCGGCATGGCCGGCACAAAGGAAGAGAAGGGTTCACCCGTGCCCATTGAGCTGATCCCGCCGGACGCTCTCGTATTCGACCTAATCTACCGCCCAGCGAAGACGCCTCTCATGGCCGCCGCCGAGAAACGTGGCGCCAGCGTCCTGGGCGGGCTTCCCATGCTCATCTACCAGGGGGCGGAGTCGTTCCATCTGTGGACCGGCCTGGAGGCGCCGCTTGAGGTGATGTTCAAGGTGGCCCGTGCGGGCCTGGGGATGAAGGAGGGGTAGCGGAGGTGGAGTGGGGCATCCTGGCCATCGGCATAATCTTCATCGTCGTCGCCTACATCATCTTGCAGGGGACGCGTGCCACCCTGGCCTGGCGCAAGGCCGCCGCCGGCGGCGATGTGGAGGTGATCCGTAAGATGCTGGAAGAGACGATCGCCTCCTGGCGCTCGATGAAGCGTCCCAAGGAGGTGGCGCCGGATGTCTGGCGCGGTGTCCAGAGCGTGGAGACTATCGATGTCGCGGCGGACAGTGCCCGTGTGTCCTGCCAGGTGGAGAGCGAGTACCGCCTGCAGGACGGCCGCTGGGTGGAGGTCACGAGCCCTCTGCAGGAGGGGTTGTCCGTCACCGCCCGCCTGGCCGATATGCTCCTGTACGATGTGCCGAACCTGCGCCTCGAATCGGCCCGGATCGACGTGTACACCACCTTCCGTGATCCAGAGGGCGCCGCCGAGCGGGTGTGTATCCTGAGCACCGACGCCCGTCGAGATGTCGCCCGCGGGGTGGACTGGGAGGACTGGACTCCGCTGGAGATCGTGGACGCCTTGGGCGGCCGCTACCGCCTGGGTGAGCGTGGCGCCGTACTGCCCATCGATCCTATCGAATGGAAGGGAACGCCGGAGCCTAGCAGCCTGGGGGCACAGACCGACCGATGACCGCGCTACGGTTCCTCACCGCCGGCGAGTCGCACGGCAAGGGCCTCACGGTCACGGTGGAGGGCCTCCCCGCCGGCCTGCCCCTGTCCGAGGAGTATCTGGAGCGCGATCTGCGACGGCGTCAGGGCGGCTACGGCCGCTCTAAGCGACAGCAGATCGAGCAGGACCACGCCGAGATCACCGCCGGGGTCCGCCACGGCCTCACCCTGGGCAGCCCGCTGGCTCTGTTCATCCGCAACCGTGACTGGGAGAACTGGGGCGAGGTGATGCAGGTGGAGCCGTTGGAAGGGGACGTGAAGCGGGTGACCCGCCTGCGCCCCGGTCACGCCGACCTCGCCGGCGCCATGAAGTACGGCTTCGACGATGTCCGCAACGTGCTGGAGCGCGCCTCCGCCCGCGAGACGGCCGCCCGCGTCGCCGTGGGCGGTGTGTGCCGCCGCCTGTTGGAGGAGTTCGGCGTGGCCGTCCACTCCCACACCATCTCTATCGGCGACGTGTGCGCCTCCGTGGACGGGGAGCCGGACTGGTCGGCTGTGGAGGAGTCGCCCGTCCGCTGTGCCGACGTCAAGGTTTCCCAGCGTATGGTGAAAGCCATCGACACCGCCCGCGAGGCCGGCGATACGCTGGGCGGCGTCTTCGAGATTTGGGCCAGCGGCGTGCCCATCGGCCTCGGCTCCCACGTGATGTGGGACCGGAAGCTGGACGGGCTGCTGGCGCAGGCCGTGATGAGCATCCACGCCGTCAAGGGCGTCGAGATCGGCGGTGGCTTCGCCCTCACCTCCGCCTCCGGCTCCCAGGCCCACGATATCATCCTGCCGCAGGAGAAATGGGATGGCCGCCCCTGGCGCCGCGTCACCAACCGCGCCGGCGGCCTGGAGGGCGGTATGACCAACGGCGAGCCGGTCATCGTACGCGGGGCGCTGAAGCCTATCTCCACCCTCTCCAAGCCCCTGCCCTCCGTCGACCTCTTGACGGGCGAGGAGATACAGGCCCACTACGAGCGCTCCGACGTGTGCACCGTCCCCGCCGCCGGTGTCATCGGCGAGGCGATGGTGATCATCGTCCTGGCCGGGGCGATGCTGGAGAAGTTCGGCGGCGATCGTCTGGAGGAGACCCGACGCAACTACGATGCGTACCAGAAGACGATAGGGCCGCGTGGGTGACGGCGGGTGCAGGACCAATTCGTGGGTGACGTCGGTGACTTCGGCAAGTACGGTCTTCTCCGGCACTTGTGTGCGGGCTGCGGGGATGGTGGCCCTCTGCTTTCCCTCGGCGTCGTCTGGTACTGGGTACCGGACGAAGGTGGCAACGATGGGAGGCATCTCGGTTATCTGAAGCGGATACCCAAAAATCTGAAGGCCTTCAGGGAGTGCGATCCGCCGCTATATGACGCATTGCACAAGATGCTCTACGGCTGTTGCGATCCGCCGCTATATGACACGTTGGGCATGCTCTCCGGCTGCTGCTACCCCGTTCTCAGCGAGAGGAGAAACGTGAGGGCGGTTCAGAATGCTGGCATCCTTCCACATACCATATTCTACCCTTCCCCCGTGCCGGCAAACGGGGAATCGGCAGAGCGGAGCACGTGGGCAGGCGCAGCAGTAGAACAGGCGAAAGATTGCGCGGTCGTGTTCCTAGATCCGGACAACGGGCTAGAACCTGAGTCTAGGCTCGGACGTAAGCATGTGTTCTATAAGGAACTGAAGCCATATGTCGAGACGGGTCAGAGCCTTGTCGTGTACCACCACCTGGGTCGGAGTCGGAACCGATCGCACAACGAGCAGATAGCTTCGGTCGCCAGCAAGATTTCTTCCGAACTTGGGTCAGCACGGGAGGTCATCAGCCTCCGCTACCGTCGCGGCACTGGCCGCGCCTACTTCATAATCCCGAACGGACGCGAGGTGTTGTTCAACCAGAGAATCCGCAGCTTCCTGTGCGGTCCTTGGGGTCAGCAGAAGGTGCGAGGACGGCCTCATTTTCAGCAGGTGTTGTGAGATTCCCGTGACCCGTCCCCTGCGCATCGTTCTCACCGGCTTCTCCGGCACCGGCAAGAGCCTCGTCGCCCAGGGCTTGGGCTGGCTAGCGATGCTGCCGGCGTTGGCGGTCCTGGCGGCCTGTGGCGACGGCGGACAGCCCGCTGCCACGCCTACGCCTACGGTAGGGCCCGGCGTTTCCGCTACGGGCAAGATCGCCTTCGACTCCGACCGCGACGGCAACTTCGAGGTCTACGTCGTGAACGCCGACGGCTCCGGCCTCAGCAATCTCACCGGCAGCCCCGCCCTCGACCTGGGTCCCGCCTGGTCGCCCGACGGCAGCAGGATCGCCTTCACCTCCGACCGCGACGGCAACATCGAGATCTACGTGATGAACGCCGACGGCTCCGGCCTCACCCGCCTCACCGACGACCCCGCCGGTGATCGCCGCCCCGCCTGGTCGCCTGACGGCAGCGGCATCACCTGCAAGTGCGACCGCGAGGGCA
>JADFNQ010000077.1 GCA_022563285.1 Chloroflexota bacterium
AGGGGCGCGGACGTGGTGTACACGGACGTGTGGGCGAGCATGGGGCAGGAGGAGGAGGCGTCGGCGCGGCGGAAGGCGTTCGCGGGGTACCAGGTGGACGCGGAGCTGATGTCGCTGGCGAAGCGGGAGGCGATCTTCATGCACGACCTGCCGGCGCACCGGGGGGAGGAGGTCTCGGCGGAGGTGATCGAGGGAGCGCAGTCGGTGGTGTTCGATCAGGCGGAGAACCGGCTGCACGCGCAGAAGGGTGTGCTGGCGCTGATCCTGGGGGAGGAGGCGAGCTAGGGTGAGCCTGAGCGACGCGATAAGGGATGCGCTGGGGCGGTTCGAGGCGGCGAGCGTCCTCGATATCCTGACGATTTCGATCCTGATCTACCTGTCGCTGCTGCTGCTGAAGGGGACGACGGCGATGTCCCTGCTGCGGGGGATCGCCATTGTGCTGGTGGGAGCGGTGATCCTGGCCTCCGTGCTGGAGCTGACGGTGCTGGACTGGCTGCTGCGGAACTCGTTCCCGGCGATCCTGATCGCGATACCGATCATCTTCGCGCCGGAGATACGCCGCTTCCTGGAGCGGGTAGGGCGGACCGGACGCTGGCCCTGGCCAGGACGGCCGCTGTTCGAGGGTGTTGTGGACGTTGTGGCGGACACGGCGCTGAACCTTTCGGTGGACCGGCACGGCGCGATCATCGTGTTCGAGCGAGAGGCGGGGCTGGAGGACTACGTGGATACGGGCGTGAAGGTGGACGCGGCGCCGTCCACGCAACTACTGGAGGGGATCTTCTATCCGAACTCCGCGCTGCACGACGGGGCGGTGATCCTGCGAGAGGGCCGGGTGGCGGCGGCGAGCTGCACTCTGCCGCTGTCCGACCGCACGGACCGAGAGCTACCGGGGCTGCGGCACCGGGCGGCGTTGGGCATCTCCGAGAGGACGGACGCGGTGGCGCTGATCGTATCGGAGGAGACGGGGGGCATCTCCGTAGCGGCGAACGGAAGGATGATATCGCGGCTGGACGGGCCGCGGCTGAGGGGGATTCTGCGGAGCCTGCTGCTGCCGGCCAGCGAGCTGGACCGGCCGATACGGCGGCGGCTGCCGAGGCTGAGCCGCTGAGGACGAAGGCTAGGCGATTGAACAGATGAAGCGGCTCCTGAGCGACGGGCTAAACGTCCTGCGTCGGCTCGTCTGGCCTATCATGGCCTCGGTGAGGGACAACGCGGGGCTGGCGGCGCTCTCGGTTGTGCTGGGGTTCGCTCTATGGATCTTCGTCACGGACACGACTGACGAGACGCGCTCCGGCACACTACCTTTCGACCTGGTGGTGGAGCCGGTCAACGTGCCGGGAGACCTGGCCCTGGCTGGGTCGCCGGTGAACGTGCGGGTGGGGGTGGACGTGGACGAGGACGTGTGGGACAGCCTGACGCCAGCGGATTTCGAGGCGAAGGTGGACCTGGAGGGGCTGCAAGCGGGGACTTACGATCTTGAGGTGCGAGTTGAGCCGCTGACGGGCCGCGGCGGCCTGCGGGTGAAACGGGTGATTCCGCCTACGGTAGCGGTGGATCTGAAGAGCCTGTTCAGTAAATCGGTGCCGGTATCGGTGAGCCTGGAAGGGGCGCCGCCGCCGGGGTTTGAGACGAGTATCCCTGAGCTGGACGCGGCGACGGTGCTGGTGACGGGAACGCAGGACAGGGTGACGCTGGTGACGCAGGCGATCGCGAAGCTGGACCTGAGCGGGCGCACGGAGGATAGGACGCAGGCGGTGCGGCTTGAGCCCAGGGACTCGCGGGGGTTCCTGGTGGAAGGAGTATCCCTGGAACCGAGCGTGATCAACGTATTGGTGGAGATAGAGCAGACGGAGTTCAGCCGTGCCCTGGTGATCTCGCCAACGGTGGTCGGCACGCCGGCCGCAGGCTACGATATTGTGAGCCTGGTCAGCGACCCGGCGTCGGTCACGGTGTTCGGGTCGCAGTCGTTCATAAACGAGGCGGCGACGATACGGACGCAGCCGATCGACATAGCGGGAGCCACGGACGATATCGTGCGCACCGTATCGCTGGATCTGCCGGCGGACGTGAGCGTGAGCGGCGGGACGAGCGTCACGGTGACGATCCAGATCGAGCCCGCGCAGGGGAGGCAGACGCTGGGGGTGACGGCGGTCGCCGTGGGGCTTGACCCGGACCTGGGCGTGAAGGGGGCACTGCCCCTGGTTGAGGTGGTGCTCCTGGGGGAGCTGCCAGCGCTGCAGGCGCTGCGTCCAAACGACATCACGGCCACCATCAACCTGTCGGGGCTGGAAGAGGGGAAGCACGAGGTCACCGTGAGCGTCTCCGCCCCCGCCGAAGCCTCAGTGGCGTCCATTTCGCCGGAGACGGTAGAGATAACGCTGGAGCCGAGGTAAGTGTGGTCGGCGCGAGGGCCCGGCCGCTGCCGCCCCGAAGCGCTACGGGCAAGCCCGTAGTCGCTATCGTAGGGCGACCGAACGTCGGCAAGTCAACCCTGTTCAACCGACTCGTGGGAAGCCGTCAGGCGATCGTGCAGGAGATCGCGGGGACCACACGAGACCGCCTGTACGGGGAAGCGCGGCTGGGGCGGCTGTCGTTCGTGGTCATCGATACCGGGGGTCTGGAGCCGGCTGCCGAGGAGGGCTACCCAGCGCTGATCCGCCTCCAGGTGGAGACGGCAGTGGTGGAGGCGGAGGTGATCCTGTTCCTGGTCGATACCGCCACCGGCGGCACGGCCGCCGACGCGGAGATCGCGCAGCTGCTGAGGCAGGCGGACAAGCCTGTGCTGCTGGTGGCGAACAAGGCCGACAATGACAGGCGGAGAGAGGCGGCCAGCGAGTTCTACGAGCTGGCGCTGGGTGACCCCATCCCGGTGAGCGCCTATCACGACATCGGCCTGGCAGATCTAGGGGAACGGCTCGAGGGTTTGTTGCCGGCGGAGGAGGGGGAGGCGCCCGTGGAGACGCTGCCTCTGGCTATCGTGGGGCGGCCCAACGTCGGCAAATCGGCGCTGGTGAACGCGATCCTGGGCCGGGAGCGGGTTCTGGTGAGCGCGGAGCCGGGGACGACCCGCGACGCGGTGGACACGCCGTTTGAGTACAAAGGAAAGCAGCTGGTGCTGATTGATACGGCGGGCATCCGGCGGCGGGGGCGGGTGACGCGCGGCGTGGAGCAGTACAGCGTGCTGCGGGCGGAGCAGGCGTTGGTGCGGGCGGACATCGGCCTGCTGGTGGTGGACGCCTCGGAGGATGTGGCGGCGCAGGACCTGCACATCGCCGGCTACGTGGCAGACGCGCACAAGGGACTGATCGTGGTAGCCAACAAGTGGGACCTGATGGAGGACACGGAGGAGAGCCGGGAGGGGTTCGCGGGGAAGGCGCTGGGCCGGCTGCGGTTCGCGCCCTGGGCACCGCTGGCGTTCGTATCGGCGAAGACGGGGCTGAACATGGACGGGCTGCTGGAGCTGGCGGTGGAGGTGGGCGAGACGCGGCGGCAGCGGGTGCCGACGGCGGAACTGAACACAGCTGTTCAGAAGGCGGTGGCTGAGCATCGGCCGTCATCCAAAGGACGCCGGCCGATGCGTATCCTGTATGTCACTCAAGCGGAGGTGAACCCGCCGACGTTCGTGTTTTTCGTGAGCGACGCCAGCCTGCTACACTTTTCCTACCAGCGCTACATGGAGAACGCCATCCGCAAGGCCTTCGGGTTTGAGGGGACGGCGATCCGGCTGATCTTCCGCAGCAGGGGCAGCGGCTGATGGTGCTGGAGTTCCTGGCGGTCATCGCCATATCGTATCTTGTGGGATCGATCCCGTGGGGATACATCGCCGGGCGGGTGCTGAAGGGGATAGACGTCCGCGATTTCGGCAGCGGCGTCACGGGGGCGACGAACGTGATGCGGACGCTGGGCCGGGGCCCGTTCGTCGCGGTGCTGCTGGCGGACGCGCTGAAGGGATACATACCGGTGCTCGTCACCTGGATCGCGTTCGAGTCGCACGATCTGCAGGTGGCCTCGGGGCTGGCGGCGGTGCTGGGGCACGACTTTCCGGTGTACATCGGGTTCCGGGGAGGGCGGGGGGTGGCGACCTCTTTCGGGGTATACGCCGCGCTGGCGCTGCCGGTGAGCGTCAGCCTGTTGGCGGTGGCGCTGTTCATCGTCCTCACCTTCCGCTACATGTCGCTGATGTCGATAGTCACTGTGCCGCTGGGAGCGCTGGCGCTGCTCGTGCTGGTTCCGCTAGGAGTGGACGAAGACTACACGTACACGAAGGCGGTGTTCGGGGCGTTCGCGACAGCGCTGGTGCTGGTGCGACACATGGGGAACATCCGCCGCCTGATCCGGGGCACGGAACCGAAGCTGGGCGAGGGCGGGAAACGGCGTAGGCCGGCCCCGTCCGGCGGTTGACGGGCGAACTCCTCACCTACGTTGTAAAATGGCTGGTGAGGGCCGGAAGGCTCGCACCAGGTCAGCCATGGAGTTCTCAAACTACCTGAGCCAGCTCAAGGACCCGTCCGCCAAATTGAGCGTGACCGGTCTGCAACAGCTCGACGCCCTTGAGCCCGAGCAGGGCGAGTCGCTACGCCACGCCTGGCCTGAGATCGACCTGGAGCGAAGACGACAGGTGGTCCGTCAGCTAGCGGATCTGACGGAGGACAACGTAGACCTGAACTTCGACGCGGTGTTCTTCACGGCGCTGAATGATGAAGACGCCCACCTTCGCGGCGATGCCATACGGGGGCTGTGGGAGTACGAGGGCCGTGACCTAATCGGGCCGTTGCTGGGGCTGCTGGAGAGAGACGAAGAGCCGGATGTACGGGCGAAAGCAGCGCTGGCGCTGGGGAGGTTCGTCCTCCTCTTCGCGTTTGGGCAGCTGCGGGAGAGCCACTTTCGGAAGGTGGAGCAGGGGCTGCGCGGGGCTCTGGAGGACGAGCTGGAGGTGGACGAAGTGCGGGCCAGGGCGCTGGAGGCTATCGGCGCCTGCGGACAACCCTGGGTAAGCGAGGCGATACAGCAGGCGTACGAGAGCGAGGCGCCCCGCCTGAAGATCGGCGCCCTGCACGCCATGGGCCGGAGCTGCGAGCCCCGCTGGCAACCCCTGCTGATAGATGAGCTCAGCAGCGACGATCCCGAACTGCGCTATGAGGCGGCTATCGCCCTGGGCCCGGTGGCGGACAGGGGGGCAGTGCCCCATCTCGCGCCCCTTCTGGACGACCCCGACCTGGAGGTGCGGGAGGCGGCCATCGCCGCGCTGGGGCAGATCGGGGGGAGCGAGGCGAAGAGGCTGCTACGGCCGCTGCTCCGAGACTCCTCGCCGAGCGTGCAGGAGGCGGCAGCAGCGGCGGTGGCGGAGGCTGCATTCGCGGAGGACCCACTTTCCGCGGAGTACCGGTTGTGACGCGAGAGCGCAGGTCAGGGAAGATGCCTGTGGAGCGGGCGGTGTCCGCGGGCGGCGTCGTGCTGAGGGACGGGGCCGGCGGCGCGGAGGTGGTTATCTGCGGCCGCGACTCGGACGGCGTCTGGGGGCTGCCCAAGGGGACCCCCGACGAAGGGGAATCGCTGGAGGACGCCGCCGTGCGCGAGGTGAACGAGGAGACCGGCCTGCAGGTGGATATCGTGAAGAAGATCGGCACCGTGGAGTACTGGTTCGCGGCGAACGGGATCCGCTACCACAAGTGGGTGCACCATTACCTGATGCGCTCCACAGGCGGCGACACGGCGAACCACGACGCGGAGTACGACCGGGTGGAGTGGCTCCCCATCGACAAGGCGATCCGGACGCTGACGTTCGACAACGACAAGAGGATGGTGCGCCGGGCGATCTCGGAGCTAGGGGGGGTGGCGTGAACGGCTCCCCGCGCGACGATGTCATCGCCCGCGGCCGCAGGACGGTGGTGCGTCGCAAGCGCATGGCGGACGCCACAGACGAGTACACGTGGCGCCGCGACGAGGAGCTGGCGCACTTCGACGCCTCCAACCCAACGCGGATTCCCTTCCCGGACTATCAGCGGAACTGGTCGTTCGATATGCGGTTCACGGACACGGCGGGCCGTTCCTTCGCGGTGGAGGAAGAGACCGGCCGGCACATCGGCAACATCATGTACTACAACAACGACGCCGCCCGCCAGGAAGCGGAGATCGGCATCAGCATCGGCAGGCGGGACTGCTGGGCACAGGGGTACGGCAGCGACGCGGTGGCCGCATTAGTCGCCTATCTGTTCCGCACGACGGAGCTGCGGCGCCTGTACCTGCACACGCTGGACTGGAACGAGCGGGCGTATCGCTCATTCCAGAAGGCGGGCTTCGCGCAGTGCGGAACAAGCTGGCGTAACGGGAAGACGTTCCTGGTCATGGAAGTGCGCCGGGAGTGGATGTCGGCGCCGCCGGCTGAACGAGGGGTGCCGGCGTAACTGCCGCCTCGGGCGTAGCGCTAAGCCTACGTCTGGGGAGCGGGCCGTCCGGGGAGGTCCAGGTCCGGCGGCGGCGGCGCCGGGTTCTCCACGCCGAACATAAGGTTCACGGGCACGAGGGAGACCAGCTCCGCCAGCTCCCACTTCCCGTCCTTCT
>JADFNQ010000078.1 GCA_022563285.1 Chloroflexota bacterium
CCGGCGCCAGCTTCGCCAGCGCCTGCAGCGCCTCCAGCGCCAGCTGGCGGGCGCCGTGGTCCCGGTCCTCCCGGATGCGCTTGACGGCGGCGGCGATCTCCTGTCGCATACCCTTGACCGACAGTCTACCGCAGGCCACCGCTAACGGTCACGCGGCGTGTTCCGGCGGCGCTGTCTGCTACTATCGGAGGAGGAGAGGGCGCGTCACCAGGGAAGGAGCGAATCGTTTGGAAGAGGTCAGGATCAAAGTCCGCATCAACGGACCTTACCGTATTCAGGGCCCGATCATTCTGGAGGACGCCGACGGCAACGAGTTCGTGCTCCCGGGGGAGATCATCGCCCTCTGCCGCTGCGGCGGCTCCAAGAACAAGCCCTTCTGCGACGGCAGCCACCGCGAGATCAGCTTTCAGGCCGAGACCAGAGCAAAATAACGGTCGAAGACGAGAACCCGCGCCATCACGGGCGGCAGGCGAATCCGTGAAAGTGCCCCCCACGTAACATTGGATGAAGGGTCACCCTCCCTTTGGGCATCACGCGAGGAAACTCGCGTGATGCGCTTTCAGGGGCCGGGGTAGACCCGCGCCAGCGCCTCCTCCAGCCTGGGCACCGTCTCCAGTCCGCCCATCTCCTCGACCCTCACCCAGCGGCTCTCCGTGTGCTCCCAGTCAAGCCGTATGTGCTCCGGCCGCAGCGCCTCGAACAGGAACGGGTACACCGACCAGCGCGTATCGATAGTCTTATCGGGTACGACAAGCGGCTCCCCCTGCGCCAGCAAGCGTACGTCCCCGCGTCCCAGCCCCACCTCCTCCTCGACCTCGCGGTACGCCTGGTCCAGAGGCGACTCCGCCTCCAGGTAGCCGCTCACGGCTGCCCACAGGCCCTGGTACGTGCTCACACGGTCGCTGCGGCGCAGGAGCAGGATCTCAGCCTGTCCTGAGCCTGCCTGCCCTGAGCTTGCCGAATGGGTCGAAGGGCCTTCCTCGCCGCCGCGCAGCAGAAAGCAGGTCACGACCTGTATATCCCGCATACCCTCCGCAGTATAACCCGGCCCTGTTCCCCATTTCCCCCTGTTGCTATACTTGGTCGGCTATGCCTGCTAGCGCGCTACCGCCCTTAATACGCGCCCTGCTTGACCCCGACGCCTATCCCCACCCCGTGGACAGGGTGGAGCTCCTCCAGACCCACATCTCCTACGTGCTCCTGGCCGGCGAGCACGTGTATAAGGTAAAGAAGCCGGTGGACTTTGGCTTCCTGGACTTCTCCACGCTGGGGAAGCGGCGCTACTACTGCCGCCGGGAGGTGCTCCTCAACGCCCGCCTCTGCCCCGACACATACCTAGGCGTGTCCCGAATACGGCAGCGCGAGGGCCGCATCACCATGGACGGTGCCGGAACGGTCATCGAGTACGCCGTGCACATGCGCCGCCTCCCGGGCGAGCGGATGATGGATCGGCTACTGGAGTCGGGAGAGGTGACCAAGGCGATGCTGAGAGCGCTGGCAGAGCGACTGGCTGAATTCCATGCCCGTGCCGAAACTAGCCGGCGCATCGCTGAATACGGCGATTGGGCGATCCGTTTCAATTGGCGCGAAAACGTCAAGCAATGGGAACCGTACATCGCTCGGACGATCTCACAAGAGCAGGACCGGATACTTCGCGCCTATGGCGAAGCGTTCTTCGTGCGCAGAGCGGAGATTCTGCAGCGGCGCGTGGAAGAGATGCGAATCAGGCGCGTTCACGCTGACCTCCGATCTGACGCTGTGTGCTTCACCGACGGCATCTGTATCTTCGACTGCGTGGAGTTCAGCAACAGACTGAGTTTGCTTGATATCACACGGGACGTTGGTTTCCTTGCTATGGACCTGGACTATCGTGAGCGAACTGATCTGGCGGCGGCTTTCGTTGATCACTACGTTGAGATCTCAGGCGACGCTGAACTCCCACAGCTCCTTGACTTCTACGCGTGCTATAGCGCCTGCGTCCGCGGCAAGGTGGAGTCCTTTCTGCTGGACGAGCCGGAGGTGCCGCCGCGGGAGCGGCGGGCCGCAGCCCGCGCGGCAAGTCGCTACTTCGACTTGGCCTGTCGCTACGCCCGAAGCCTGCGGCCGGCGATGCTGGTCATCACCTGCGGCCTTACCGCCACCGGCAAATCGGCACTGGCGCGGCGTCTGGCCGGGCTGACCGGCATCGACGTCGTCTCATCGGACGTCGTCCGCAAGCGGCTGGCCGGCCTGGCGCCGCGGGAGCGCCGCTTCGAGCCTTTCCGGGGTGGCATCTACTCGCCGGAGTTCACGGAGCGGACGTACGCGGCGCTGCTGGAGGAGGGCCGGGAACGTCTGCGGCGCGGGCGGTCCGTGATCCTGGACGCCTCCTTCCTGCGACGGGAGCACCGTCGCGCCGCCGCCCGCCTGGCCGCTAAGGAGGGCGCACAGTTCGCTTGCCTCCAGTTCCTCGCCAGCGATGACACCGTACGCCGGCGGTTGGCCCGCCGCCTGCGCGAGGGCGCCGATCCCTCGGACGCCCGCTGGGAGATCTATGCGGGGCAGAAGCGCCGTTTCCAGCGCTCCACGGAGGTGCTGCCGGAGCGGCTCATCGTTGTGGACACGAAGCAGCCGCTGGATCGAGCCGTGCGGCGCGCCCTGCGAAGCCTGCGCCTGCTCTCCCCCCTCTCGCTGCCCGCCGGGGGTTAACATATCGCAAAGGCGTATTGACATCTTAGCGATTGGCCTCTACCCTTCCCCTGAAAGCTCTTGCTGGCAAGGAGTAGAGCCATGGCTCAATGGGACGAGCGAACCTTAGATATCGACGAGGTTGCGGATGATGGTGGGCGGTTTAAGTCTGCTGCTGACTGGCTGGGCCTTTCGGAGGCGGACTTCGGGGAGAAGACCTGGCAGGCCGTCCTCGCGGAACTGATCGCTACGGCGCTGTTCGTTTTCGTGGGGGCCGGAACGGTCGTCGTCGTCGGTGGTGGCGGTACCGATAACGGAGGCCTCGTGGCCATAGCGCTGGCCCATGGCCTGGCGATCGCCCTGCTGGTCGCGGCGATAGCCAGGATCTCCGGCGGGCACATCAACCCCGCGGTGACGTTCGGGGCCGTGATCACGGGCCGGATGAAGCTGTCCACCGGTATCCTCTATGTGGCCGCGCAGCTGGCGGGGGCGGTCATCGGCGCGCTCCTGCTGGAGGCGGTACTCGTCAGCGAAGTGGAGGGGAACCTGGGCGCACACGTACTGAATTCGAGCGCACTGGACGGTGAGGGCGCCGGTGTGCTGGTGGAGGCGGTGCTCACCTTCGTGCTGGTGTTCGCCGTATTCGCTACCGCGATAGACAAACGGGGCATGGCCAACATGGCCCCTATCGCCATTGGCCTTGCGGTGCTCGTTGACCACATGGTCGGCCTGCGGCTGACCGGCGCCTCCATGAACCCCGCTCGCTCCTTCGGGCCGGCCCTGGTGGCGGACGCCTGGAGCGACCACTGGGTGTACTGGCTGGGGCCGCTCAGCGGTGGCGGTCTGGCGGCGCTCTTCTACTACTTCACCTTCATGTGGCGCCGCGAGGAGGAGTGACGGGCCCCGCCTAGGGCGGGCTAGCTGCCGGTAGAGCCGTGGCCGCCGGCGCCGCGAACGCTGGCTGACAGCTCCTCCACCTCCTCGATCACCGCCTCGGCGGTCCTGCCCACCACCAGTTGGGCGATACGGTCGCCGGGGCGGATCACGTGGGGCTCCCGGAATGGCAGGACGTACATCGTCACCAGCACCTCGCCCCGATAGTCGCTATCGATGGTGCCGAACGACACCTGCACCCCCTTGGCTGACAGCCCCGAACGCGGCCTCACCTGCAGGTCGTAGCCCGGCGGCGCTTCGAGGGCGATGCCGGTGGGCACGAGCGCGGGCTCCCGCCCGATGATCATCTCATCGTCCAGGCAGGCGTACAGGTCGTAGCCGGTGGAGCCTGGCGTCGCCCGCTGTGGCAGGCGGGCGCCCGGCCGCAGCCGCTGGACGCGGAGGACGGCGGTCGCGCTCATTTGGAGGCCGCTCCGTCGTGGATGCGGGGAAGGGTCGAGCGGTCGAACTCGCTCAGACGCTTCGGTCCCAGATCGCGGGCCCGCTCGTAGCAGGCGCCCGCCTCCTCTATCAGCCGCTGGACGTTGACGCCCAGGCGGGACGGGCGGTACGGCTCCAGCAGGGTGAGAGCGTGGCCCAGCAGGTTGACGGTGCCCTTGTGATTGCCGCGCAGCAGGTGGTGGAACCCGGCAGCCACCTTGATGATCCCCTGGTAGAAGTCCGCCAGCTCGCCGCCCTCAGCCCGCCAGACGTCCTCCAGCGTCTCATGGCAGTCGTAGAAGCGCCAGGAGTTGAACTCGCGGATGGCTTTGGCCAGCGCCTCCCGCTTCTCCTCCTCGGTCAGGGGAGGGAGTGTGGTCTTGGGGCTCATCAGCCCGATTCTACGACGCGAGGCCCGCCCTGGCGAGAGGGCGGAGGGGGCCGTGTTGTACCCGCTCACCCTGAGCCTGCCGAAGGGCCAGCGGACCGTGTGGAGTCAGTGGAGGTCTGAAGACCTCCGCTGCATGGGCACTCGGGTGCCCCAGCCGCCGCCGTACGAACTCGGCGCTCGCGCCTGCGGTGGCGCGCTTCCGCTTAACGTAAGCGTTATGCTATCCTGCGAGCAAGTCGTATCTGGAAGCGGAAAGAGGCCGAATGGGTAGCATCGTCGATTTGCATATCCACACCATCGTGGGCTCCATGGACAGCGACGTCTCGCCCAAGCGGCTGGCGGAGACCGCGAAGGCGGCCGGGCTCACCGGCGTGGCGCTCACGGAGCACATGTCGCAGTGGCTGCCGGATGAGGCCGACCACCTTCGGCTGGAGAGCGGCTTGTTCGTGTTTAACGGCCGCGAGTGGTCCACCGATATGGGCCACATCATCGTCCTCGGGCTCGACCGAGAGGTGCGGGGGCTGGCCCGCGCCCGCGACCTGCGGCGGGCCTGTCAGGCGAACGGCGCCTTCATGATCCTCTGCCACCCGTTCCGCTACTTCCCGGGCCCGTCGAACTTCCTGTTCGGGGGCCGACGCGACGCCCACGACTTGCCCCCCGAGGTCCTGGCCGAACATCCCCTGTTCGATCTGGTGGACGCTATCGAGGTACTCAACGGCGGCTGCATCGAGCGGGAGAACGCTCTTGCCCAGGATGTGGCGCGGCTGCTGGGGAAGCCCGGTGTGGCCGGCAGCGACGCCCACATGCCGATGGAGGTGGGGCGTTACGCCACGGTGTTCGAGAAGGAGTTGGAGAGCGAAGAGGATATGCTGGCGGAGCTGCGGGCGGGCCGCTTCCAGCCCGCTCGGCGGGTTGAGCCCGGCGTGTTCGAGCCGCTGGAGCAGACCGTTCGGCCCTAGCTCAGCGCTTTCGCCGGAAGAGGCCCGTTATCGAGTCCCGAACGCCGCCGCGGCGGCGGCCGCCCCCCTTGAGCCCATCTAGGAAGCCGCCCCAGGCCGCCTCCGCCGAGGCCGCCCGATTCAGCCCCCGTATCCGCTCCTCGATGATGTCTCGCACGCGGCCCTCCTCGCCCGCGTCCAGCCAGAAGCCGTGCTCGTCCTCGCAGGTGTCCAGCTCCAGGTCGTAGGCGCGGTAGTTGAAGGCGGTCATCCGCTTTCCGCACTTGGGGCAGTCCAACTCGCTCTGATTCTTGGCGAACTGGATGGTGGCCCGCCGCTCTTCCTCCGTCGAAGGGACGGTCGCCTCCAGCTCGTCCAGCTCGTGGTGATCCAGCCAGCGGCCGTTGCAGGAGGGGCAGTGGTCCACCTCGATGTCGTGGTGGTGCTCAATGATGAGCTCGGTTCCGTCACGCGGACAGTTCATAGCGGTGGCTCCCTTCCTGTAGAGGATACGGTTCTAAGGGTAGCACAGGGATGGGAGGCATGGCGGCCTCAGTGTCCTCTGACGTCGTCACGGGCGCGTAATGCTGGGTTAGAGCGCCCCAGCGCCGCGTTCAGCGAACCCGAACGGTAGCCCGCCAGGTCCAGCGTCACGTACAGGTAGCCCAGCGCCTTCAAGCGCTCCACCACCTCGGCGCGGCGGGCGATCAGCAGCTCCAGCCCCGCCTCGTCCGTCTCGATGCGGGCCACGTCCTCGTGGTGGCGGACGCGGAGCTGTCGCAGCCCAAGGGAGCGCAGGTACGCCTCCGCGTCCCCGATACGGCCCAGCGCCTCCACGGTCACCGGTGTGCCGTAGGGGATGCGGGAGGAGAGGCAGGCCATGGCGGGCTTGTCCCAGGTAGGCAGCCCCCGCTCCCGCGATAGGGCGCGGATGTCGTCCTTGGTCAGGCCGGCCACCACCAGCGGGCTGCGAACGCCGTGCTGGGTCGCGGCGCGACGGCCGGGGCGGAAGTCGCCGGTATCGTCCAGGTTGCAGCCGTCGGCTACGCTATCGAAGCCGCGCTCCAGCGCTATCTGGGTCAGGCGGCCGTACAGCTCATCCTTGCAGTGGAAGCAGCGGTCGGGGCTGTTGGCGACGTAGCCGGGATCGTCCATCTCCCGCGTGTCGATGAGCTCGT
>JADFNQ010000079.1 GCA_022563285.1 Chloroflexota bacterium
GACTGCGAGAAGCTGGTCCAGACGGCGCACGACACATACGGCCCGGTGGACGTGCTGGTCAACAACGCGGCGCTGACCTACTTCCTGCCGGTGAAGGACTACCCGCTCAACCGCTGGCTGCGCTCCTGGTCGGTGAACGTGCACGCGCCGTTCATCCTGAGCCAGCTTGTGCTGGCGGACATGATCCCGCGCGGGAGCGGCAGCATCATCAACATCTCCTCCAGCGCGGCGATCGGGCCCGGTCGGGGGCCGTACCCGGCGCCCGAGGGCGTCGGCGGCACCTGCTACGGCGCGGAGAAGGCGGCGCTGGAGCGGTTCACGCAGGGGCTGGCGATGGAGGTGTACCAGTACGGCGTGTCCGTGGCCTGCGTGTCGCCCTCGCTGGTGGTGCCGACGCCGGGGACGGTGCACCACCGCCTGGTCACCGGCCTGGACGACCCCAGCGGCGAGCGGCCGGAGCTGATGGCGAAGGCGACGCTGCTGCTGGCGACGGGGCCGCTGGACGAGGTGACGGGCCGGGTGACCTACAGCCAGCTCCTGCTGAAGGAGTACGGCCAGCTGGCGGAGGCGAAGGGGATAGGCGTGGACCCGGAGCGGCCGGTGGGGAGCGGCTACAGCCGGATGTAGGGAGCCAATGGCAAGTCGGGTTTGAGCCCGACCCCACCGCAATGGCTGCTCGCCCTTCGACAGGCTCAGGGTGAGCGGATTGAGAACCGCTCATCGCGCGCCTCGCGGCCGCTCGTGGTGAGCCCGTCGAACCATGAGCAGGGCAGCTTTGACGGATTCCCCCGGCGGCGCTATGATTGCGGCGCGATAGGGAGGGGCATCACCATGGAACAGCAGATCCGCTTCTGCACCACCTCTGACGGCGTGCGCATCGCCTACGCAACAGCAGGCCAGGGGCTGCCGCTGGTGGTGATCTCCGGCTGGGTCAGCCACCTCAAGTTCGGTCTGGATAATGAGACGTACCGGTCGTTCTGGCAGGGCCTCGCCAACAACCGGACGCTAATCCGTTACGACAAGCGCGGCACCGGCCTGAGCGACTGGGAGGCGCAAGACTACTCCACCGAAGCTCGACAGCGGGACCTCTCAACCGTCGTGGACACACTGCGGCTAGACCGCTTCGCGCTGATGGGATACTCGGAAGGCGGCCCGACGGCCATCGTCTACGCCGCACGTCATCCGGAGCGGGTATCTCACCTGATCCTTTACGGTTCGTATCACCGCTGGCCCCACACTCGGGAGGTGGTAGAGCCGCTGTTGGCACTAGTCCGCGCTGAATGGGGCATGGGCTCCGCCGCCCTGGCCTCTGTGTTCGTTACCTCAGGTGACCCGCAGGCCATCGCCTGGTTCACGGAGATGGAGCGGGTCTCCGCCTCCGCCGAGACCGCCGCGAAGATACTGGAAGTGAACATGACCCTAGACGTGACGCCCTTACTTAATGACATTCAAGCCCCCACTCTCATCGTTCACCGCCGCGGCGATACCATCGCGCCGTTTAAGGTAGCCCGCGAGATGGCCACTCTCATCCCGGATGCCCGCCTGGATCCGATGGAGGGCGACGACCACCTCCCCCACCTGGGAGACCAGAAGGCCGTCTTGGAGGCTATTCACGCCTTTCTAAAGGACGGAGAGGAAGGCCAGCCAGCGCCCTCCGGCCTGGTCACTATCCTGTTCACAGACATGGAGGGCTCCACCAACCTCACCCAGCGCCTCGGCGACGCCGGAGCCCAGGAGGTGCTACGCACCCACAACAGCATCGTCCGCGACGCCCTCAAGGCCTGCGGCGGCTCCGAGATCAAGCACACCGGCGACGGCATCATGGCCTCCTTCCCCGTCGCCAGCGGGGCGCTGAAGTGCGCCGTCGAAATCCAACAGGCGTTCGCCACCCACAACGAATCGGACCCTGAATCGCCCATCCGAGTGCGCGTCGGCCTCAACGCTGGCGAGCCTGTCGCCGAGGACGAGGACCTGTTCGGCACCGCCGTCCAGCTCGCCGCCCGCGTATGCGCACAGGCGGAGCCCGGCCAGGTGCTCGTCGCCAACGTGGTGCGGGAGCTGGCGGCTGGCAAGCCGTTCCTGTTCTCGGACCAGGGCGACGTCGTCCTGCGGGGGTTCGAGGACCCGGTGCGGCTGTACGAGGTGCGGCGGGGCTAAGGGCGGGCGCTAGCGGGCCAGCTTCTCCGCCAGCCGCCGGAACCTCAGGTTCGCCTCCCCCTTCAACACGCGCCCGTGCCCGAAGCAGGCGATATCGAACTCCAGCGCCGCCAGCTTGCGGATGCTCTCCTTCGCCTGCTGGCGGTCGGCGGTGAACATGCCGAGGGGCAAGCCCAGGCGAAGCAGGTTGGCCGCTGCGTCCCCCACGAACAGCACCCCTCCGTGGCGGGGCAGCAGAAACGACAGGTGGCCCGGCGTGTGTCCGGGCGTGTGCACCGCCTTGATCCCGCCGGCGATCGGGAGCTCCTCCCCATCCGCTACCTCCACATCCACCGCCACGGGCGGCGCCGGGGTCGACAGCCGCTCCAGGACCGGCCCCGCCAGCTTCCCCATCAGGCTGGCCGGGTTCGGCCCCGGCTGAGGCTGGTCCCCGCGCACGATCGGGCTGTCCGCCGGATGCGCGTAGCAACTGGCGGCGGTCGCCTCCTTCAGGTCGGCCAGGCTACCGATGTGGTCGATGTGGTGGTGAGTGATCAGGATGTGCTTCAGGTCCGCCGGCTGCTTGCCCGCCCCCGCGACCGCGCTGAGGATGGTGTCCTTCCGCTTGGCGAGGCCGGAGTCCACCAGCGCCAGCCCGCCCTCGTCGACGATGAGGAAAGCGTTGACGTAGCCCATCGCCATACCGATGCCGTAGACGCCGGAGACGATCTCTTCTGCTGCCATGCTTGGCCCTCCCTGTGGAGCGGTAGACAGGCTGCAAGGTAGCAAGCGCAGCGGCGGCCTGTCAACGGGCGGCACCGGTTGACACCTAGAACAAATCGCCTAAACTTGGAGCGACGGCGCCATCCGCTCCCTCCCGCCGTCCCCGCACTCGAACATCCGGCAGGCGGGCCTGCTTGCCGTAGGCAGGTAACGTGGCTCTCGCTCTAAGCGTCGATCCCTGGGCCAGCGAATACGAGTCCGCCCTCCAGCTAGACGAGGAGCCGGACGACGGCGCCCCGGACTTCCCCGTCCGGACCGATGTGGAGACGGACGAGTGGCGGCTCATGATCCCCGAGTTCACGCCTCTCCCCTCTCCCGTGGCGTTCATCGACGGCGTCCAGCGTGTGGAGCTGCGCGTCCTGACCGACCAGGAGGGGAAACGCGTGTTCGGCGCTTTCGCCTCCCTGGGCGTGGGCACCGTCTTCGCCGCGGAGGGGGAGCCGCGCCTGGCACCGGAACGGCCCCTACGGGCCCTCGCCTTCTCCTCAGGCGCCAACGACGATCCCTGGATCGTCGACTGCGGTACCACGTCCCTCGTGTTCGAGGTCCACTCATCGCCAGAGTCCGGCTACAAGGGCGTGAAGGAGGCGCTGGGCCACCACCGACTCGACCGGGAGACCCGCCTGGGACGACGCCTGGTAGACGAGGGGCACGCGCTGATAATCATGGACGGACGCCTGCGCTTCACTCCTGGCAGGGGCTTCGCCGTAGGCCTAACGAAGACACTCCATTACATGTACCTCGTCGCGCCGGAAGTGAACCTCCTAAAGGATGTCCGCCCACAAACCCGCACGCCGGTGTTCGCGATCAGTTTCAAGGATGAGCCCCGCTACTCCTGGTACACTCGGCTGGCGGAGCCCCGCCCCATCGATCACAACCTCGCGGGGGTTGTGCGGCTGGAGACGATGGCCTCCATCGGCATCGAGGCGGCGGTGCGCCTGGCCGACCTGACGACCGTGCACCTGCCCAGATTTGCCTCCTCGCCCATCTGGGACGCCCGCGCGCCCCAGAACCTCTACCCGTTCGCCGCCCTGGAGCAGCGTTTACGCCATGAGCTCGGCGACCACGCCTGGGTCCGCCGCGCCATCGAAGCACACATCATGGGAGGTGGCCCGTGAACGAAGTCGGCCTCGTTATCGGCACCCGCGATTCTCAGCCCCTGGAGTTCTGGGTCGGCGTCTCCCCGCAGAGCTACCTCCAGCTCGACGACGTGGTCGCCGTCACTAGCCAGGTCCCCGAACGGGGCGAGGTCACCCTCTACGGCCTGGTGGACGACGTGCGCGCCTTCTACGAGGGCGCCAAGTTCGATTCGGACGTGTTCCGGGTGCAGGACGGCGTCCTGCCAGTAGACGTCGCCACCGTCGCCCACGTCTCGGTGACACGGGTGGAGCCGGAGCTGTTCGTGCCGGCACGGCCCGGCCAGGCCGTCCGCCGCGCCACCGGCGAGGAGCGCGACCGGGCGCTCTACTTCGACGGGATGGAGCACCGCTTCCCCATCGGGCTCACCCGCGACGGGGAGCCGCTGTGGGGCAACTTGGACTTCCTGGACGGCAGCCGTGGCGCCCACGTCAACATCTCCGGCATCTCCGGCGTGGCCACTAAGACCTCCTACGCCCTCTTCCTCCTGTACGGCCTCTTCCACAGCGAGGTCCTGGGCGCGGACCGCACCAACGCCCGCGCCCTCATCTTCAACGTAAAGGGGGAGGACCTGCTGTTCCTGGACAAGCCCAACGCCCGCCTGAACGAGGAGGAGGCCGCCAAGTACACAACCCTGGGGCTCTCCAGCGGCCACTTCCAGGATATCAGCCTCATGGCCCCGGTCTCGCGCAACGTCATCGGGGAGCCGGTGCCGGATACCGGCTCCCGCCAGGAAGGCGTCACCCCCTACTTCTGGTCGCTGCGGCAGTTCTGCCAGGAGCGCCTCCTCCGCTTCCTGTTCGCCGAGGCCGACTCGGAGTCGTCCCAGATCGGCTTCGCAGTCACCGTCGCCGAGCGCTACCTGGAGAGGGAGACGGAGGGCCAGCATGGCCGCGGTTGGGTGGAGATCGGCGGCCGGCGGCTGACCGACTTCCACGATCTCGTGAACCACATCACGGAGAACGCGGAAGAGGTATTCGGCGGCTCACGCCTGGCCCAGGCCACGCAGGACGCCTTCCTGCGCCGCCTCCACGCCGCCGACGAGGCCGCGGGCCACCTCATCCGCCGCACCGACACGGAGGAGGAGGAGAGCCGCTACCGCATCGACTGGCAGGCCGGGCAGGTAAACGTCATCGACATCCACAACCTGCCGGACCGCGCCAAGCGGTTCGTCGTCGGGGTCGTCCTCAAGCAGATGCTCGCGGATAAGGACCGCAGCGGCCAGCGGCGCCCGTTGGTGTTCGTAGTGCTGGACGAGCTGAACAAGTACGCCCCGGCCGAGGGCTGGAGCCCGATCAAGGAGGTGGTGCTGGACATCGCCGAGCGTGGCCGCTCCCTGGGTGTGATCCTGGTGGGCGCCCAGCAGACCGCGTCCGAGGTGGAGCGGCGGGTCGTCGCCAACGCCTCCTTCCGCGTCGTCGGCCGGCTGGACACCGCGGAGGCGCAGCGGGGGGAGTACGGCTTCCTCACCGCGGCGGCCCGCGCCCGCGCCTCCATCCTCAAGCCCGGCCACATGTTCCTGCACCAGCCGGAGATCCCGGTGCCGCTGCTGGTCCAGTTCCCCTTCCCCTCCTGGGCCACCCGCTCCGAGGAGGTGGCCCCGATGAAGGTCGGGGAGATCCCCCGCGGGTTCCGCGCATGAGCCCTCCGGCAGGCCCTTCGACAGGCCTGCCTAAAGGCAGGCCGCTCAGGACAGGCTCAGGATGAAGTTCCTTCATAGCGGCGACTGGCACCTAGGGAAGACCCTGCGCGCCCAGTCCCGCCGCGATGAGTACGAAGCCGCGCTGAACGAGGTGCTGGAGATCGCCCGCCGCGAGCAGGTCGACTGTCTCCTCGTGGCCGGCGACGTATTCGACAGTACGACTCCGCCGCCCGAGGCCGAGGAGCTGCTGTTCGGCTTCCTGCGCGAGCTGTTCGGAGCCGGCATCCCCGCCGTCATCATCGGCGGTAACCACGACCACCCCAAGCGGCTGGCCGCCGTCTCCCGCGTGCTGGAGCTGGTAAACATCCACCTCCGCGCCGAAGCGGTGGTGCCGGAGAGCGGCGGCCACGTCCGCGTGCCCAGCCACGACGGCTCCGAGGCGGCCACCATCGCCGTCCTTCCCTGGGTGCATGAGCGCGATGTCGTCCGCTGGGAGTCGCTTCTGGGCCGCGAATCGCATCAGGAATACGCGCAGGCAGTGGCGGAGATGGCCGCCCACCTCACGGACGCCTTCCCTACGGATACCGTGAACGTCCTGCTGTCGCACATGATGGTTGACGGCGCCCAGGTGGGCGGCGGCGAACGGGAGCTCCATCTGGGAGCCGTCTACGCCGTTAAGCCGCAGGCGCTGCCGACCAACCTCCACTACATCGCCCTGGGACACCTGCACCGGGCCCAGGAGATGCGACGATCGCCGCCCGCTTACTACGCCGGCTCCCTCCTCCAGCTCGACTTCGGGGAGCGGGGCCAGGAGAAGTCCGTGGTCATCGTGGAGG
>JADFNQ010000080.1 GCA_022563285.1 Chloroflexota bacterium
GTGACGACGACGGAGCGGCTGCCCACTTTGTCGTTCACTACCTCGTGTGAGGTCAGGATGCGGAGAGGATAGGCCCGCGCCTCCCCCTCCAGCTCCAGCAGAACAACCGGCTCCCTGTCCACCAGCCACTGAGCGGCCTCCTCCACAGTATCGAACTGGGGGTTATCTATCGGCGGTATTATGTCACGTGGGTCCTGCCGCTGGATGCCTATGACCAGCTCAGAGAGTGAGATCGTCCGCTTAGACCAGTCCGTGTTCCAGTCTGTGGCCACCGAGGGGATTCGCTCTTCCACGTCCGGGTTTCCGCTAGAATCGGGTCCGGGTTCGGTGTCCGCGTCGCCGTCTCCACCCCCGCCACTGCCCCCCACGCAGGCCACGGCGATCAACGCCGTAGCCACCGGGGCCAGAGACAGTCGCGCCCATAGGCTCACACTTATGCCGCCGTTATCGCTTCCATAACGTAGAATCGGCCGCGGGAGGGAGGCCTTCAGCCACATCGCCCGTCCTAGGTTCATGCCTCCCCACCCGCGACCTCAGAGGGGGGGCCACGGTTTCCGTGTTCCCGAAGATAGATACGCAATACGCACCTGGATAGTTCTCCGCCCACACACCGCAATCGCCGCACGCCACCGCGTCATATTCTTTACATGATGATGAGCGTCCACCTATAATGGCCTAGGTATAGTCTACAACTATAATGGCTACAGGAATCACGAATGACAGCCCGTCTGAGCCGATCACCGGCCCGACGGGCCACTTCATTTATCGCTATCGACGAGGAGTTGCGCCGTGACCGAAAGTACCGCCACCCATCAGCCCATCGCGCGCGGTCTCAGGAACGTTATCATCGACAAGACCGCCCTCTGCCTCATCGACGGCCAGGCGGGGAGGCTTCTGTATCGCGGCTACGACATTCACGACCTGGCTGAGCAATCCACCTTTGAGGAGGTCACCTATCTCCTCTGGCACGGTCACCTGCCCAGCCCCTCCCAGCTGGAGCAGTTCAACGCCGCCCTGGTCGCCGCCCGAGGCCTCCCGGACAGCGCTATTGAGGTCATCCGCCAGGTCAGGACAGCCCATCCCATGGACGCCCTGCGGACCGCCGTTAGCGCCCTGGCCGCCTCCGATCCCGACGTCAACGACATGTCCACTGAAGCGAACCTGCGCAAGGGCATCCGCCTCACCGCCCAGACGCCGACTATCGTCGCCGCCCACCATCGCATCCGCATAGGGGAAGAGCCCGTCGCCCCGGATCCCGATCTCTCCCTGGCTGCCAACTTCCTCTACACGTTGCACGGCCAGCGGCCCGACCCCGAAGCGGCCCGCGCCATAGACGTCGACCTCATCCTTCACGCCGAGCACGGCTCCAACGCCTCCTCCTTCGCCGCCCGCGTAACGGCCTCTACCCTCGCCGATCTCCACGCGGCCGTCGTCTCCGCCATCGGCGCCCTCAAGGGGCCCCGCCACGGCGGCGCCGCCGAGGCCGTCATGAAGCTGGCTCAGGAGATCGGCGAGCCGGAACGCGCCAAAGCGTTCATCGCCCAAAAACGTGAGCAGGGCGACAAGATCATGGGCTTCGGTCACCGCGTCTACCGCGTTGAGGACCCGCGGGCACGCCATATGCGGGACCGCGCCCGTGAGCTGGGGGAGAAGCTGGGCCAGCCCAAGTGGTTCCGCATCCTCACCGCCATCCAGGAAGCGATGTCCCCCCTGGCGGAGCGCGGCGTCAGCGTCAACGTGGACTTCTACGCCGGCGCCGTCTACTACCTGCTGGGGATCCCGGAGGACGTCTTCGTGCCGATGTTCGCCATCGGCCGCATGCCGGGCTGGATCGGCCAGGTGCTGGAACAGTGGGAGGACAATACCCTCATCCGGCCGCTGCTTGACTATGCGGGCCCGGACAACCTTGAGTACGTGCCGCTGGAGCGGCGGGTCTAACCCCTAGCCCTCTATCTTCTCGACCCTCAGCTTCAGCTCGCCCGCGGGGACGGAGACGCTCACTTCCTCGCCCTTGCACCGCTCCAGCAGCGCCCGGCCGATGGGGGACGCGTTGGAGATCTTCCCCTCGGCGGCGATCCCTTCGTTCGCCCCCACGATCGTGTAGCGCAGCAGCGCGCCGGAGCTCAGGTTCGTCACCTCAACCGTGCTCCCCATCCGCACCCGTGAGCCACCACCCTCCCCCGGCTCCACTATTACCGCCTGCTTCAGGGTCTCCTCTATCTCCCTGATGCGCGACTCCAGGTGGCCCTGCTTCTCTTTTGCCGCGTCCAGCGGGGCGTTCTCACGAAAGTCCTTGTCCAGCATCGCCCGCCGGATCTCCTCGCGCACCTGGGGCCGCTGCCCCTTTAGCGCCCCAAGCTCGTCCTTCAGCGCCTCGTATCCCTCCGCCGTGACCTCCACCACGCGGCGCTGTTCAGGCCCCACCACGGCGGCCTTGGCGCTCTTCTTCAGCCGCAGGTGAGGCGCCAGGCTGTCCGGCGCCATCCCTTCCTTCTTTAGATATGCCAGGAATGCCTTGACCTGGTCTGCCCGCCGCTTAGCCTCCGCCGTCGCCGCGCCCAGCTCCTCGCCGTACAGCGAAACATCGTGGCCGCGCAGCTCGCCGGTGCTCCGGTTCGCACCATACCAGCGGACGAACCGGTTGACCTCCGCACGGGCCGAGGCGCGAGCGTTCTCACTTAGCGACGCCACATACCGCGTGGCTGCCTCCAGAAGCGAAACCGTAGACATGGGGTGAGACTTGATTCTAGGGCCGTGCCCTGGGGACTGTCAAATACATCCAGTCCAGGGAGCCAGCCGGGGCAGGAGCGGGCCGCGGAACCTGCGGCGCAGCCATGCAGCCTCTACTGCGCGGGCGTGGGCGTCGGCGGCGGCGTAGAAGTCGGCCCCTCGTCCGGCGTGGCGGTTGGCTCCAGTGTAGTGGAGGCTGTCGGGGAAGGGGAGGGCGTCGGTTCAGGCGATGGAGTCGCCTCGGGTGCCGGCGTTGGCCTGACCCCAAGCTCGTGCAGCACCTCCTCAGCCGCCGCGAGGCTCGCCTCTACGGCCCGCGCCTGCACCCCGGAGGATTGCGCCTGTAGCTCCTGAAGCAGCTCGTACTGCCTGCTGGCTACAGAAAGCGCGGCCACCTGCTCGATGAGCCCTATCTCCGCAGGCCCGTCCAGCTCCGCTGCCAACTCGTTATTCGCCTCCTCCAGATCTTCCAGAACCACAACCTCCACCGGCCCCCCTTGCCGGACGGCGTCCTCCAGCACCGCCACTCTCTCCTGCACTCTCTCCAGGGGTGTCTGATCCGAGGTAGCGGCAGCAGTACTCACCAGCGTCGCGCTGTAAGGCTTGACGCTTACCGAATCGCTCGCCCGACCGCTCAGCCTCTGCCCGTCCTCTGCCAAGATGGTGGCGCTCATAATCGCCAGCGCCCCCAGGACGGCCACCGCGGCGAGGCCTGTCGGGGCCCAGCGCCACCAGGGTGCTTCCTTCGCCCATGGTGACAGCATCTGTCGCAGGCGGCGCCTCGCCCGGGCGGACTCCAGGAAGCGTTGCAGCCCGCGTTCTTTGACGTAGTGGGGCGGAGCTTCGTCCAGGCCGGCCGCTATCTCCTCGGCGGTCCTGAGTAGCGGCTCTAGGCGGCCCCGCCAGGCGGGGTAGAGGAAGAGGCTCTCCTCAATGCTCCTTCGGCCTTCCAGCAGCGCCGAAAGGCACTCTTCAAAGATCTCCTCAAACTCGCCTCTTCCCATAAACCGCTGGCCTCTGTACGAATATCTCCCTTAGCTTCGCAATCGCCTTGTGCTGTATTACCTTTACGTTGCCCTCTCCCTTGCCCATCGCCCGCGCCGTCTCCGCCACCGTCAACCCGGCCGCGAACCGCAGGCCGATCACCCGCCGCTGCGCTTCCGGGAGTGTCTCCGCCGCCTTCATGATCTCGTTGATGGCCAGGCGGTTCTCCACCATCTCCTCCGGCCCCTGCGAATCCACCGGCAGCGCTTCTATAAGCGGCGAGGAGCGTCCCCGCGCTCCCTCCTTGCGTCGCTGGCTGATCACCGCGTTGTGCGCGATGCGGAAGAGCCAGGCGGAGAACGGGGCCTCCCGCCACTGGAACCGCTCGATCGCGTCCAGCACCCGCAGGAACACCTCCTCCGTAAGGTCCTCCGCGTCATATGGGTTGCCCATGCGGGCAAGGATGTAACGGTACACTCGGGGGTAATAGAGTCTATACAGCTCGGTCAGAGCCGCTTCGTCGCCCGTCTTGGCGGCATCGACGACTGCGCGCTCTCCGTCAACGTCGGCGCTAGGGCTCACGGGACAACCCTCCCACTAGCCCCCTGCTAACGGCTGTACGGTGGTTGCCCCCGTATAATACCCTATTTCCCCGTCAATGGGTAGAACGCCACCCTATGAGAAAAAGTTACCATCACTAGATATGCCCCCACCGCCACCCGGTCCTATCGTATAATGTAGCAGCGGCGGCCGCCCTCATCAGCAAACCGCCGTCTACGATCTGATGCGCAATCGTCTTACCGGAATCGATAAACGTCTAGCCATCACCGGCCTGGCACTCCTGGCCTCCAGCCTGCTCCTGGTCACCGGCCTGGTCAGCATCTTCGCCACCCTGAGCGATGACAACGTCGACCTGCCCAGCGAGGGTAGCCTGGAGGAGATCCTCGAAGAGCATGAACCGGCTCCCGCCGCCGCTCCCGTGGAGATCGACGAGCCGGACGCCGTGGCGCCCATCCGCATCGGCATCCCCCGCATCGGGGTGGACGCCTCCATCGTAGTGATGGGGCTGGATGCCGAGTACTACCCCGAGGTGCCCAACTCCGGCGCTGAGGTAGCCTGGTACACCTTCAGCGCCCCTCCCGGCCGCGGTAGCAACGCCGTGCTCTCCGGCCACGTCGACTGGTACTACTGGGGCATGCCCGTCGAGGGCGTCTTCTACCATCTCCGCGAACTCCAGATCGGCGATGAGATAACGCTCGATCTGGAGGATGGCAGCCGGCTCCGCTACAGAGTGACCGGCAACGTAGCGACCGCCTACGATGATCCCAACGTCGTCGATGTGATGGACCCCACGTCCAAGGACGTAGTCACCCTGATCACCTGTGGCGGAACCTGGCAACGCGACTACAGCAACCCCAACGGTGGTAACTACAGCCACCGGGTCATCGTACGGGCGGAGAGGGTGTTGAACCTGGCCTCCGGCCAGCCTGTGGGCGGGAACTAGGACTTAAACGCGGCCAGCCAGAACTCCCCGGTCCCGACATCAGCCACCACGACGTCCATCTCCTCGATCTCGAGCGTCAGCAATCCGTTACTGATCACTAGGTATCGCTCCGCCAGGTAGGACACCGTGCGAATGACGGAGTCCTGAACCCCGGTCACGCTCAGCCGGTCCATGTAATCGCTAAGCTGTGACTCGATGGCGTCCTGGCTGGGCATGACAGGCGTGGGTTCGGGAGTCGGTTCGGGAGTCGGCTCCGGCGTGGGCTCAGGAGTTGGCTCCGGCGTGGGCTCAGGTGTAGGCTCAGTTGTGGGTTCAGGTATCGGCTCCAGTGTTGGTTCAGGCGTAGGCTCAGGCGGGGGTGGCGGGGGCGGCTCGGGCGGAGGCGGAGGCGGCGGCTCCGCTGTAGGCTCCGCCGGCGGCGGTGTCGAGGTCTGCCCGCCGAAGTCCGTTGACCAGTACCAGCCGTAGGTAGTTCCTTCACCGTAGACGCGGGCGATTCCTATCACCTTGAAGTTGGCGTTCAGCATGTTAGCGTTGTGCCCGGGTGAGCCCTTGAACAGGTCGAACGCGCGCTGCCCCGTGTCCACGCCCGCGGCCAGATTTTCCCCCTTCCAGGTGTTGTAGTCATAGCCGAAATCGGCCATGCGCTGGAACGGGTCCCGGCCCAGGGAATCAGTATGGCTGAAGTAGTTATTCGCCACCATGTCGTTGCTCATCCAGTCGGCGGCGTTGTTGAGCTCAATGTTGAGGGATAGGGTGCCCAGGCCGTTCTGCGACCGGTAGCTATTGATTATGTCGAGAAAGGCCTGCTCTTCCCCATCGATACCGGGGTCCGCTTCCGCCCCCCGCGGCGCCCCCACCACCACGACCAGCGCCACGACCACGGCCAGCAGCGCTGTAAGCAGCAGATGTATTGACGGCCTCTCGAATAGCCCTTTGGGGCTCTCCATGTGCTATAATCCCGATGCGCGCAGGGGCCACGAGCCCCGGCGTGTTCTGCGGCGGGGAGTTCGGTTTCCAGGCCAGCGCTCCCCGCCTTTGTTGTCTACATAAATTTAGACGAGCCCTATTGGGCGCCGTTACAGAATGAGAACCCTTGCCCGGGGTGCGAAAGAGTTAAGATTTGGTCTACGGCCGGATCAGGTGCAGGCGTTCCGCACTTACGCGGACGAACTGGCAGCGGCCCGGCCCCGCCTGCGCCTCACCGCCCTCACCGACCCAGAGGCCGTACAGCGCCGCCACTTCCTGGAGCCCCTGGCCCT
>JADFNQ010000081.1 GCA_022563285.1 Chloroflexota bacterium
CCTCTCCGGCGGCCAGAAGCAGCGCCTCGCCATCGCCCGTACGCTGCTCATGGACCCCCGTATCCTCATCCTGGATGACTCCACCTCCAGCGTGGACACGGAGACGGAGTACCTCATCCAGCAGACCCTGGCCGGCCTGATGAAGGGCCGCACCACCTTCGTCATCGCCCAGCGGCTGCGCACGGTTAAGACGGCGGACCAGATCCTGGTGCTCGAGGACGGCGAGATCGTGGAGCGGGGCAGCCACCAGCAGCTCCTGCGCCGGGGCGGACTCTACCGCCAGATCTACGACCTGGAGCTGCGAGACCAGGAAGAGGCGCTGGAGCGGGCCCCAGTCGCGGCGGCGGGGAGCTAGCGATGGCGTACTGGGGCGGAGCGACCGCAGGCGGCTGGAGCCACCAACACTACCCCTCCGGGGGACGCCCGGCGTCCGGCCTCAAGCGTAGCGCCGACGGCTGGGACGACGAGGAGCTGGGCAGGCCGTACGACCACTCCGTCGTGATGCGGCTGCTCCCCTACCTGAAGCCCTACCGAGGGCGGGTGGCGCTGGCGCTCCTGGGGATGCTGGTGTTCGCGGCCGCCTCCAGCACTCAGCCCTTCCTCATCGGCATCGCCATCGATGAGTTCGTGCCGTCCGGTGACCTGGCAGGCCTGAACATGATCGGCGCCGCCCTCATCGGCCTGGCGCTGCTGGGCTGGGCGGGCCAGTCGCTGCAGCAGTTGCTCACCGCCTACATCGGCCATAACGTCCTGCTGACGCTGCGCACCGACATGTTCGACCACATCCAGAAGCTCTCCCTGGGCTTCCTGGACCGCACCGAGGTGGGGCGGGTGATGTCCCGCGTCCAGAACGACGTCACCGTCCTCCAGGAGCTGCTTACCACCGGCTTCCTGACCATCCTCGCCGACTTCGCCGGTCTGGGGCTCGTCATCTTCTTCCTCCTGTACATGGATGTCGAGCTGGCCCTCATCACCTTCGCGGTGATACCGATCCTGATCCTGGCGATCGCCCTCTGGCAGACCCGGGCCCGCCGCGCCTTCATCCGTGTCCGCCAGGCGATAGCGGTGGTGAACGCCAACCTCCAGGAGAACGTCTCCGGCGTGCGCGTCGTCCAGAGCCTGTCGCGGGAGAAGGAGAACATCCGCCGCTTCGACTCCGTGAACGCGGACAACTGGAGCGCCAACGTGGAGGCCGGCCGGCTGACCGCCGCCGTCATGCCTCTGATGGAGCTGACGGTCGCCGCCGCCACCGCCCTGGTCGTCATCTTCGGCGGCATTCGGGTGCTGGACGGCTCCCTCGGCATCGGCGTGGTCATCGCCTTCGCCCTGTTCGTCCAGCGCTTCTTCGACCCAATCCGGGACCTCGTCCTCCAGTACACCCAGCTCCAGCGGGCGATGGCCGGCGGCCAGCGGATCTTCGAGGTGCTGGACACGGTGCCGGAGATCGTGGACGCGCCGGACGCCGTAGAGCTGCCGGACGTCCGCGGCGAGATCACCTTCGACCACGTCCACTTCGAGTACCTGCCAGGGGTGGAGGTGCTGCACGACATCGATCTCCAGGTGCGGGCAGGCGAGACGCTGGCCATCGTCGGGCCCACCGGCGCCGGCAAGAGCACCCTCGCCTCTCTGGTGGCCCGTTTCTATGACGTGACCGAGGGCCGCCTCCTGATCGACGGCATCGATATCAAGCAGGTGAAGCGGGAATCGCTGGCGCGACGGCTGGGGATCGTCCTTCAGGACCCGTTCCTCTTCTCCGGCAACGTCCGCGAGAACATCCGCTACGGCCGCCTGGAGGCCACTGAGGAGGAGATCGTGGAGTCGGCGCGGGCCGTGGGCGCTCACGACTTCATCAAGCGGCTGCCCGAGGGCTACGACACCGTGCTGCACGAGCGCGGCCAGAACCTCTCCCAGGGCCAGCGACAGCTCATCGCCTTCGCCCGGGCCGTCCTGGCCGACCCCCGCATCCTCATCCTGGACGAGGCGACCGCTAACGTGGACACCCGCACGGAGGTGGTGATCCAGCGCGCCCTCAAGCGGCTGCTCAAGGGCCGCACCTCGATCGTCATCGCTCACCGGCTGTCCACCGTCCGCGGGGCGGACCGGGTGGTGGTGCTGGACGGGGGCCGCATCGTGGAGAGCGGCACGCACAGCGAGCTGCTGGAGCGGGACGGCCTGTACGCGCGCCTCTACCGCATGACCTACGAGCAGGCGGACTCCGGCGACGGCGACGGGCGCCGGTCCGGCGAACCGACGCCCCGGCCGCTGCCTGCGGGCTAGAGCGGCCTGAGGCACGTTTGGGTCAGGGTATATGTGGGGTAAAACCCCACGCGAGTGGGGGCCTGCCTGATTGACAGAATCCCAGCCATCTGTATAAGAGTACCTTGTACCACTACGTATTGTTACTACATTAGCGCTCGAAGGGAGGGCCACCAATGTCTCGTTCTCTAAGATTACCTACGTTTCTAGGAATAGCGCTCATTGCCATCTTGGCCGCGGTGATCCTGCTGGCACTCACGACCGTCGCCTTTAACAGCCGTCCGGCCCTGGCCAATGGGAGTATCCTCGTGTACACGGGCAATAGTCCCTTTAGTTCGGCTTATACAGAATTTGGCAACGCCGCCGGTAAGACCATCGTTACGAATGTCAATCTACCGGCGGATCTCTCCCCCTTCGACTGTGTCGTTCTACCCGCAAACCAAACCGCGTTCGACACGAACCAAAAGGCGACGCTGTCCGGCTATATCAATGGCGGCGGACGTATTGTCGCCCAGGCAGACAATAACGCGTTCCCAGCAGCGATCGCGACCATGAACGACCTGGCAGCGGCGCTAGGCTCCGGACTGTCGGTTGTGCCGGCGCTGATTGATACTGGGTTTAACACGACCACGAACATCGATTCGTCATCGTTCACGGTTGGCGTCTCGTCGATTCGCTATGCAGCCACGTCAGAAGTAGCGGTCAGCGGGGCGGCTGAGAGTCTCGTCCGCACCAAGGGGGGCACAACATTCATCGGCGCCGACTCAATCGGGAGCGGGGTATTCTTCCTGCTCGGCGACTTTAACGTCCTTTCCGACCAGTCTGACAGCGGTTACATAATCCAAGACAATGGGGCTCTCGCTGCGAACATGTGCGGTGGGCCATCAACCACGCCCACGCCCACGTCTACGTCAACACCCACGTCTACGCCAACGCCAGCCGTCCCTGCGGCCACAGCCACACCCGCGCCCACTGCAACGGCCACGCCAACCGCGCCCACGGCTGCGCCAGCCGTCCTTGCGGCCACAGCCACACCCGCGCCCACTGCAACGGCAGTCCTGGGCGTTACCCAGCTTCCGTCCACCGGCGGGGAGCCGGCAGGAGGCTCAAGCGCCCTAGCCTGGCTCGCCCTGGCTATCGGGGCCCTTATCGTCACCTCCGGCGGCCTGGCCCTGGCCTACCAGCGCAGGCGCGTCCGCTAGCCTTAACGGGTTTGGTATCAGAGAGGGGGATGGCCTCGCGCCATCCCCCTTACTCTTGGTCGAGGCCGTTTAGGAACAACCGGCTTGCCAAATAGCCTCCTTCTGGTAAACTATTACCCACCCCAGCGATGGAAATCCCTATCGCTGACACCCCGGAGTATATAAATTGCCTTGCGATAACCACCGCCGTCTGGAGATAGCCGTCCAGCCCGTGCCCAAGCAGGACCCGAAAGAGCGGGTCAAGAACTGGGACGAGGCGTTCCTGGGCTACGCTCTGGAGACAGCCGTAATTGAGGCCGAGCGCTGCATCCAGTGCCCCACCGCTCCCTGCCAGGAGGCCTGCCCAGTCGAAAACGACATCCCCGGCTCCTTCGCCCTGCTGGAGAAGGGAGATGTCATCGGCGCCGCCAACGTCTTCCGCGAGACATCCACCCTCCCCGAGATGTGCGGCCGCCTCTGCCCCCAGGAATCGTTGTGCGAGGGGGCCTGCGTGGTCGGCTTCGCCATCCGCACCGCGGACATGGGTCGCCAGCCGCCGGTCTCCATCGGCAAGCTGGAATCGTTCGTCACGGACTACCAGCGGCGGACAGAGGGGCTGCCGATGCCGGAGCTGGCGCCGCCCAGCGGCAAGAAGGTGGCGGTCGTCGGCTCCGGGCCCGCCAGCCTAGCCGTGGCCGAGGAGCTGATCAAGAAGGGCCACGCCTGCACCGTATTCGAGGCCTGGCCGGAGCCCGGCGGCGTCCTCCTCTACGGCATCCCCAACTTCAAGATGCGCAAGGAGATCCTGGACGAGAAGCTCGCCTTCCTCCAGGGCTTAGGCATCGAGTTCGTCTGCAACACCCGCATCGGGACCGACGTCTCCATCGACGACCTGTTCCGCCAGGGCCATCACGCCGTGTTCATCGGCACCGGCGCCGGCGTCGGCGGGCAGATGCGCATCCCCGGCGAGGAGCTGGGCGAGGTCTACCAGGCCACGGAGTTTCTGGTTCGGGGCAACTTAGAGCCCCAGCAGCTACCGGACGAGATGCGGCAACCGTTACCGGTCGGCAAGCACGTCCTGGTCGTCGGCGGCGGCGATACGTCCATGGACTGCGTCCGCACCGCAATCCGCCTGGGGGCGGAGAGCGTGACCTGCATGTACCGTCGCACGGAGCATGAACAGAAGGGCCGCGAGGAGGAGCGCCGCCACGCCCTCGAGGAGGGGGTCCAGTTCCAGTACCTCACCGTGCCCACCCGCTTCACCGGCCAGAACGGGCGCGTGACCGCCGCCGAGTGCATCCGCATGCGGCTGGGCGAAGCGGACGATAGCGGCCGCCGCCGTCCCGAGCCCGTACCCGACTCTGAGTTCACCGTTCCCGCTGATACCGTCGTGCTGGCCATCGGCTATAGCGCCGACGATCTCCTGGAGGAGACGACACCCGGCCTGCATACGGACAAGCGCAGCCACCTGATCCGCGTCAAAGAGGACTACAGCACCAGCCGCCGGGGCATGTTCGCCGGCGGCGACAACGTGAACGGCGCCGACCTGGTGGTCACGGCCCTGGCCGACGGCCGCCGCGCCGCCGAGGCTATCCACAGCTACCTCCAAGGCCTGTAGCGCCGGATAGCCTCATTCCCTCAGGCTGGGGTCGTCAAGCCTGTCCGGGCCGAGTGTCGGCCGCATCAACGCTACAGCTCCAGGGAGTAGCCGTAATGGCTGCGCTTCCAGCCCAGGCGGCCATAGAAGCGGTGGGCGCCCTCTCGGGCCAGATTTGACGTCAGGGCCAGCTTGTAGCACCCCGCCTGACGCGCCGCTTCCGCCACCGCCCGCATCAGGGCGGCCCCCACGCCCTTCCGCCGGTACTCCGGGTCCACCACCACCCCATCCACTATCCCTGAGCGCAACAGGTGGCGGTCGAAGTGCCGTAGCACCATCAGGTGGGCCGAGCCGACGAGACGATCGCCGTCCTCGGCCAGGAGCAGCCGCTGGTCGGGGTCGGCCAGGAGCGCCTCGTAGCGAGCGCGGAGATCGCCCTCGGCGGCGATAGCGCGGCTGCCGTACATGCTCTCGTCCATCTGTTCAAGCAGCCTCAGCAGGGCGGCGAAGTCGTCCGGTCCGGCCTCGCGGACTGTGAGCAGACCCACGCCGATTCGCCCGGCTAGGCGGGGAGGTTCATCCCCGGCATCTGGAGCGGCTGCGCCGGCCGCACCATGATCTCGTTCAGGTGCACGGTCTCCGGCTGCGTCACCGCGTACAGCACCGCCGCCGCGATGTCCTCCGGCCGCAGCACCACGTTCTTCGCGACCGTCATCACCCGGTCCAAGACCTCCTGCGGCACGTGCTCCCCCGGCTGCATCCCCGCCTGCTCGGGGTCGATCCCGAACATACGGCCGATGGCGAACAGCTGCTCCTCCGGCATGTTACGCACGAGGCTGGTAGCCACCGCCCCCGGCATCACCGCCGTGACCTTGATGTTCTTCCCCAGGAGCGCCAGGCGCAGCGACTCCGTGAGGGCACCGGCGGCGTGCTTGGAGGCGGCGTATATCGGGCTGTCCGGCTCCGCGTAGCGGGCGGCGACGCTGGTGACGTTGACGATGTGGCCGCCTTTGCCCTTCATCACCCGGTACGCCTCCCGGCAACCCAGAGCCAGGCCGATGACGTTCGTCTCCAGCGTCTCCCGCCACTTCTCCACGCTCCCCTCCAGCACGTTGTCGAAGGGGTTGATGCCGGCGTTGTTCACCATCACGTCCAGCTTGCCGAACTGCTCCACGGCGTAGTCCACCAGCTCCCGCATCTGCTTCTCGTCCCGCACGTCCACCTGACGCACGGCGGCGCGGCCGGAGTCGGACGATATTTCGTTGGCCGCCTCCTCCATCGGGGCCTGGGTTCGGCCGGCGAGGACGACGGCGGCGCCCTCCCGGCCCAGCGCCTTGGCGGTCGCTAGGCCGATGCCGGAGCTGGCACCGGTGACTATGGCGACTTTG
>JADFNQ010000082.1 GCA_022563285.1 Chloroflexota bacterium
AGGAGATCGACCTCAAGGACCCGTTCGAGAACATGGGCGCCCAGCTCGCCCGCGAGGTGGCCACCAAGACGAACGACGTCGCCGGTGACGGCACTACCACCGCCACCGTCCTCGCCCAGGCGATCGTGCGCGAGGGGCTGCGCAACGTGGCCGCCGGCGCCAACCCGATGAACCTCAAGCGGGGCATCGAGCTCGGCGTGGAGTCGGTGGTGGAAGCGCTGCGAGACCTCTCCCAGCCGGTGGCCGGAAAGGAGCAGATCACCCAGGTCGCCACCATCTCCGGCCATGACCAGGAGATCGGCGACATCATCGCCGACGTGATGGAGAAGGTGGGTAAGGACGGCGTCATCACCGTTGAGGAGGGGAAGGGCATCCGCCTGGAGACCGAGTTCGTCGAGGGGATGCAGATAGACCGCGGCTACATCTCCCCCTACTTCGTCACCAACCCGGAACGGATGGAGGCGGCCCTGGACGACCCTTACATCCTGATAACCGATAAGAAGCTGTCCACCGTGAACGACTTCCTGCCGGTCCTGGAGCGCATCCTCCAAGTGACCAAGAACCTGGTACTGATCTGCGACGACGTTGACGGCGAGGCGCTGGCCACCCTGGTCGTGAACAAGCTGCGGGGCACCATCAACGCCATCGCCATCAAGGCGCCGTCTTTCGGGGACCGCCGCAAAGCGATCCTGGAGGACATCGCCGTTCTCACCGGCGGCACCTACATCACCGAGGATATGGGACGCAAGCTGGAGAACAGCCAGGTTGCCGATCTGGGCCGCGCCCGCCGGGTGGTGTGCACCAAGGACGATACGGTGATTATCGAGGGCCGCGGCACGGACGAGGCGATCCAGTCCCGCATCAAGACGATCAAGGCCCAGGTGGACGATGCCTCCTCCGAGTTCGACCGGGAGAAGCTCCAGGAGCGGCTGGCCAAGCTGGCCGGCGGTGTGGCGGTGATCAAGGTGGGCGCGCCCACGGAGGTGGAGCTTAAGGAGAAGAAGCTGCGGGTGGAGGACGCCCTGTCAGCCACCCGGGCCGCCGTGGAGGAGGGGATAGTGCCCGGGGGCGGCGTCGCCCTGATGCGGGCTGCCACCTCCTTGGACAAGCTGGAGAACTCCCTCTCCGGCGACGAGCGGACCGGCATCGCTATCCTCCGGAAGGCGCTGGATGAGCCGCTGCGCATGATCGCCGAGAACGCTGGCCAGGAGGGGATGGTGGTGGTGGATAAGGTGCGCCGGAACAAGAACGTCGACTTCGGCTACGACGCCGATACCGACGAGTACTGCGACCTGTCCAAGCATGGGATCATAGACCCGGCCAAGGTCACCCGTATCGCCCTGGAGAACGCCGCCTCCATCGCCAGCTTGGTGCTGACCACGGAGACGCTGGTCACGGAGATCCCAGCGCCGCCCGCGGCTCCGGGCGCCGAGGCGGGCCCGCCGCCGCTGGACTACTAGCCGAGACACGAAACTCGCACTACGGACGAGTTTCGTCCTGCGTCTACACCCGCAGCAGGGTGGCGAACCGCTTGTCCGAGCGGTAGGGCCCGACCACTGCCAGGTGGAGCTGCTCCGGGACCAGCAGCTCGCGCGCTACCCGTTGCAGCTCCTCCAGCGTCACCGCCTCCATCTCGGCGATGGCTCCATCGATGCTGCGGACTTCGCCCAGTAACAGCTCCTGGGCGCCCAGCCAGCCGGAGACGGCGCGGGTGTCCTCCATGCGCAGCAGCAGCCGCCCCTTGGACAGCTCCCGCGCCTTGGTAAGCTCCTCTGAGCTGGGGCCCTCTTCGCGCAGGCGGGCGACCTCCTCAAGGATGACTTGGGTAGTCTCCACCGCCTTGCGGGGGTCTACGCCGGCGTAGACGATGAACGCCCCGGTGTCAAAGAAGTGGGCGACGTAGGAATGGACATCGTAGACCAGCCCCCGCTTCTCCCGCAGCTCCAGGAACAGACGTGAGGACATCCCCTCGCCCAGGATGATGGAAAGGAAGGAGAGGGGATAGCGGTCGGGGTGGCTGAGGGGGATTCCGCGCACGGCGACGCTGATGTGGGCCTGCTCCGTCTTCTTGTACTTGATGCCGCAGCGGGGACCGTGGCCGTCGCTCGCCGGGAACCAGCGGCTGGGTGTGCCGGGCTCCCAGTCTCTGAGGGCGGCCCACACGTCGTCTACCGTCCGCTGGTGGTCGATGTCGCCGGCGATGGCCACGACCACGTTATTGGCGACGTACTGGCGGCGCAGGTACTCCGCCGCCATCTCCAGGGTGAGGGCGGAAACGGAGTCCGGCGTGCCGGCGACGTCCCGTCCCAGGGCCTGCTCCGGCCAGAGGGTGGCGTCCAGGAGGAGGTCTGTGAGCTGTTGTGGCGAGTCGGCCACCATCGCCAGCTCTTCCAGTATCACCTGCCGCTCCTTTTCGAACTCGTTGGGGTCGAGGAGGGGGTGGCGCACGAGATCGAAGAGGACGTCTAGGGCGAGGTCCAGGTGGGGCCGCGCCACCTTCACGTAGTAGACGGTGAGCTCGCGGTCGGTGCCGCCGTTCATGACGCCGCCCACGCCATCGATCGCCTCCGCGATCTCCTTGGCGGTGGGGCGCTTCTCGGTACCCTTGAACAGCAGGTGTTCCAGGAAGTGAGAGAGGCCGGCCTCCTCATCACGCTCGTAGCGGGAGCCGGCGCCCACGTACAGGGAGACGGAGGCTGAGCGCGTCGCGGGCATGGCGGAGGTAAGGATACGGACGCCGTTAGGGAGGACGGTGCGTCGGTAAAACTCGTTGTCCATGGGGTGAGGCAAACAGCGTGACGAGCCGCAGCTGTGAGGCCTGCCCGTCTGGCAGGCGGGGCTCGCCGCGGATTATCGGTCTTCGAGGCTAGTGTAGGCGACGCCCGCGGGCGGCGTCAACGCGCCGTTGGTCGGCGGATGTAGCGGCGACCTTCGGGGGTCGCCAGGGGCAGAGGGGTGGAGGCCGGAAGGCGTCCGCTGCGCGGTCTGCTAGGAGGACTCCCACAACACGTCGCCGTGCAGGTCCGCCGGATGGGAGCGGGAGGCGAAGACGGCGTACTCCTCCCGGGAGCGGCCGATGGTGCTGTTATCGCCGTGGCCGGGGAGGACGATCGTGTCATCGGGGAGGGTGTAGAGGCGCTCCCTGATGGAGGCGATGGTCTTCTGCAGCTCCTGCGGACTGTTGGAGTGGCCGGGCCCGCCGGGGAACACCGTATCGCCGGAGACCAGGTGGCGGCCCAGCAGGAAGCAGCAGCTTCCGGGGGTGTGGCCCGGCGTGTGGATCACTTCGAGGCCCAACCCGCCCACGGCGAGGTGTTCGCCGTCGGCCAGGGGGCGGTCGATCTTCTCCGCGGGCATAATCTGCTCCTCGGGGTGGCAGAGGACGGGAGCACCGGTGGCCCCCTTCACCAGGTCGTACTCCGCCCAGTGGTCGGGGTGGGTGTGGGTGAGGAGGACGGCGATCACCCGCAGGTCGCGGACGGCCTCCAGGGTCTGGTCACTCTGTGAGGGCATATCCACGATGATCGCCTCCGCCGCGTCCCGGTCGGCGATCACGTAAGCGTTGTTGGCGAACGGCCCCAGGGGGCCGATCTTGGTCAAGCGCAGGCTGCCGTCCTCGAACAGCTGCACGGGCGCCTCCTTCGACGAGCTCAGGACAGGGCCCTCGTTCCGCGAGCCTGCCTGCCGGTAGGCGGGTTCGGCTGCCTATGATACCATGAGCGCGCTTTGATATCGGAGAGCATTCTGCAGGGGGAGCGAGTGCGCCTGCGGCCGCCGCAGGAGGATGACCTCCCCACGTTCGTGCGCTGGTTCAACGACCCGGATGTTCGCTACTGGCTGAGCATGTCGGAGGGGCCGGAGCTCACCCTGGAGGCGGAGCGGGAGTGGTACGAGGAGATGCGTGCGGACCCCGCTCGCGTGGTCTGGTGCATGGAGACGGCGGAGGGCCAGCCCATCGGCAACCTGGGGCTGCACGCGATCGACGAAGAGCAGGGCCGGGCGACGCTCGGCATCTCTATCGGCGAGAAGGAGCTATGGGGCCAGGGCTACGGGACGGACGGCATCAGGCAGGCGCTCCGCTACGGTTTCCAGGAGCTGGGGCTGCGCCGCGTAGACCTTGAGGTGGACGAGGACAACCACCGCGGCATCCGCTGCTACGAGAAGTGCGGTTTCGTCCGGGAGGGGCTGCTCCGTGCGCACCGGCTGCGGCGGGGCCAGCCCGTGAACGCGGTGGTGATGGCCGTGCTGCGGGGGGAGTTCGAGAGGCAGCCGTGGAGGTAACGCCCCGCATCCACTCCATCCCCGCGCCCACGGCGTTCTACACCGGCCCCCAGGCCCCCAACGTGTTCCTGGTGATGGACGGCGGCGAGGGCGCCCTCATCGATAGCGGCTTCGGGGACGAGCAGTCGGTTCGGGCCCGGCTGGAGTACCTGGGGGAGCGGCCGGACGTGAAGCTGCGCTACATAGTGCTGACGCACCACCACTTCGACCACTCCAGCGGCGCCCACCAGATTCGGCAGGCCAGCGGGGCCCAGATCGTGATGCACCCCCAGGAGGAGCGCTTCCTGCGGGACTGGCAGAGCGATGTCCCCCAGGACGTCGACATCCCCGCCGACCAGAAGGCGGTCGCGGAGCAGGTGCAACGGTTCCGCCAGCAGGCGGCGGAGGCGGCGCCGGACGTGCCCATCGCCGATGGCGGCATGCTCAACGTGGGGGGCCTCACGCTGGAGGTGGTGCACACGCCCGGCCATACGCTGGGCTCCATCTGCGTCTACCTACGTGAGGAGCGGGCGCTGTTCACCGGAGACACGGCGCTGGGGCTGGGCACGGTGGCGATCTCGCCGCCGCCCTACGGGGATATGCGGCTCTACCTGGAGTCGCTGGAGCGGCTCAAGGGGTACGACGCGGCGCTGATGCTGCCCGGCCACGGCCGCGCGGTGCAGGACGTGGGTCGAAAGCTGCAGGAGCTGATCGACCACCGGCGAGAGAGGGAGGAGCAGGTGCTGCGCCTGCTGGCGGACGGCAAGACCAGCGCTCGGTCGATGCTGTCGGCGATCTACCCGGAGCTGGACCGCCGCATCGTACCGATGGCGCTGCGCCAGATCGAGGCTCACCTGGCGAAGCTGACCGAAGAGCGCCGCGTGGAGCCCGCCCGCGAGGGGGAGTGGAGGCTGCGGGGGTAGTTACGCCGCGCTCTTCGGGGGTGAAGAGTTGGCCCTACCCCAGTCGTCAGGCTGGGGTATGATTCGAGCAGAGCTGAAGCCCTGCAGCTACGTGCCTGCCGGCAGGCAGGCAGGTATAATCGCCTCGTACCCCGCAGGAGCGAAGAGAATTGGCACAACAGACCAAGGTTCCCTTAGCCGACATCCTCCCCCAAACGGCGGCGGTCAACGAGGCCGGTCACCTGATGTTGGGGGGCTGCGACTCCGTGGAGCTGGCGCGGGAGTTCGGCACCCCCGTCTACGTGTTCGATGAGGTGACGCTGCGTGGCCAGTGCCGGGAGTTCCGGTCGCAGTTCCGCTCTCGCTATCCGGACACGGTGGTGGCGTACGCCGCCAAGGCCTACCTGGGGCTCGCCCTGGCGGGCATTCTCGTGCAGGAGGAGATGGCGCTGGACGTCGTCTCCGGCGGCGAGCTGGCGATCGCGGCCTCGGTGAACTTCCCGCCGGAGCGCATCTACTTCCACGGCAACAACAAATCGGAGTCGGAGCTGCGGGAGGCGCTGGACTACGGCGTCGGCCGTGTCGTCATCGATAACTTCCACGAGATGCAGCTCCTGAACGGGCTGGCGGAGGGCGCAGGGCGGCGCCAGCCGGTGCTGCTGCGCCTCTCTCCCGACATAGATCCTCACACCCACGTCCACATCACCACGGGCACGCTGGACAGCAAGTTCGGCATCCCCCTGTCGACCGGCCAGGGCGAGGCGGCCGTCCGTCAGGCGCTGGAGATGCCCGGCCTGGAGGTGGTGGGGCTGCACGTGCACCTGGGCTCGCTGGTGTTCGAGCTGGAGCCGTACCGGCAGGCCGTCGACGTGGTGCTGGGGTTCGCGGCGGAGATGGGGAAGAAGCACGGGCTGAGGCTGGACGAGTTCAGCCCGGGCGGCGGGTTCGCGGTGCGGTACACGGAGGATCAGCGGCCGCCGCCGGTGGCGGAGTACGCGGAGGCGGTAACCTCGGCGGTGACGGACGGCTACCGGAAATACGGTCTGCCGGCGGGCAGGCTGATCGTCGAGCCCGGCCGGGCGATCGTGGCGCGGGCGGCGGTGGCGCTGTACACGGTCGGGGCATCCAAGGACGTGCCGGACGTGCGACGCTTCGTCTCCGTGGACGGCGGCCTGGCGGACAACATCCGCCCGCCCCTGTACGGCTCGCGCTACTCGGCGCTGGTGGCGAACAGGCCGCTGGAGG
>JADFNQ010000083.1 GCA_022563285.1 Chloroflexota bacterium
CCTCTGGCTGGCGAAGGCGCTGTGGGACCTGGGCGCCGTGCAGTTCGGCGACTTCACCGTGGGCCGCACGACGCTGCACTCGCCGGTCTACGTGAATCTGCGCCTTCTTATCAGCGACCCGCGCGCCCTGCAACGGGCCGGCCGCGTCATACACGGAGAGGTGCAGACCCTGCAGAGGATGCTCAACCCGCGATTGCAGCCCTTTCAGCGCGTCAGCGGCATCCCCTTCGGCGGGCTGCATCTGGCCCTCTCCTACTCGCTGGCCAGCAAGGTTCCCCTCGTCTACATCCACCCGGCGAAGGAGCGCAACGGCGCCCGCGCCTTCGTGGAGGGGAAGTACGAGCGCGGCGAGACCGTCATCCTGGTGGACGACCTGATCACCAGCGGCGGCAACGTCATCGAGACAGCGGCTTTCCTCCAGATTGAGGCCGGGCTCAAGGTGAAGGACGTGGTGGTGCTCTTGGACCGCCAGGAGGGCGGCGAGGAACGTCTACGCAGGTCCGGCTACAATCTCATCTCGGTGCTGGGCCTGGAGACGATGCTCAATTATCTGATGGCCAGCGGCCGCATCGACGAGGGCTGGTTCCGGAAGAGCATCGACTACGTCCAGAGCCGCCGCGCCGAGCGCGCCGGCTAGGGGTGACGCGCGAACTCCGCCGCCTTCGGCTGCGCCAGCCGCTCATAGTCCGCATACTTCATGCTCATCGTGTCCGTATGCGTTCCCGCCTCGAAGACGATAGTCTCGTCCTCGGCAAGCGACTTGTCCACGTAGACGGGCAGGTCGTAGAGGTTGCCGAAGGGAGGCATGGCGCCGACTTCGCAGCCTGGGAAGCGGTCCGCGAACTGTTCCTCGTTGGCTAGGCGCGCCTCCTTGACGCCGAGAACGGCCGCCACCCTCTCCAGGTCCACGCGGGCGGGCGCCGGCAGCACAAACATCGCCAGCTTGCCGTCCCCTAGAACCATGACGACTTTGGCGAGCATACGGCCGGGGATGTGCTCTGCCGCGGCCACCTCCTGCGCCGTGTAGGCCAGGGCGTGGTGCTGGACCTGGAACGGCACCTTGCTCTCACGCAGGTAGGCCTCAAGCTCTTCCTTGCACCCCATTTTGGACCTCCTCGCTGGCTCTTCCGCTCCCAGCTTATATTATCCTCCCCGGCGTCCAGCAGTGACCAACGGCCGTTCCTAGAGAGGCCGTCTGGCCCGTAACGCTTCTTTGACCGCCTGCGTCTACGATGCTAGACTGATTTGTCAACGGCAGGCACACCCTTGCGATCCCTATTCTGGACAATTCTCCCGGCGCTGGCGGCCCTCGCCCTATGGGCCTGCACCGGCGGCGGCTCTGACAGCGACAGCTCACGAGGGGCGATCACTCCCACGCCTACCCTGTCCAGAGTACAAGCGTCCTGCGACGCCATCCAGGACATCCAGAGCTACCGCTACTCCATCTCCCTTAAGCTGGAGGCGGAAGCGTTTCGGCAGACGGCCGAGGCCACCCCCAACCCCCTGAGTGAGTTCGCCGATGCCCTCACCGCCCTGTTCAGCGACATGCAACTGGAGGGCTCCTTCGTAGCCCCGAACCGCAGCCAGGTGTTGCTGCGCTTCCAGGGCGAGGAGCTGGAGCTCCGGACCATCGATGACAGGAGCTGGGTGAGGGTGGGCGCCACCTGGCAGGAACAGGCATCCTCGTCGGATGAGGACGTGCTACTGACCCCCGCATCCGTGTGCGCGGACCTGGTGGAGGACCTGGCGCCCTCGCTCGCCGCTGGCTCCGGCGAAGTGGAGCTGGTTAACGGCATCGAGACTATTCGTTACAGGCTGGATGAGGCGGACCTGAAGGGGCTGCCGGAGCTACTGGGGCGCAGCGGCGAAGAGGGGCTGCCCAGCGAGTTCGCCGTGGCCGTCTGGCTGGAGCGCAACGATGGCTGGCCCGTGCGTCTTGAGATAGTGGCCTCCGACGTGGACGAGCAGGGCCAACCGATCAGCCTGGAGCTGTTCATGGAGTTCAGCGACATCGACGACCCGGACATCGAGATCAAGCCGCCGCCGGTATCGCCGACGCAGACGTAGCGCGGCGTGGGAGCTACAGCAGCCGGCGGATCGCCTTGCGTCCTGGGCGGGGGTCGTAGTTGGCCTTGAACATCTCGAGCTTGTCGCGCTCGATGAGGTACTTGCCGGCGAACAGGATGGCGGGGACCTTCTTCTGCTTGATGAGGCGCCGCAAGCTCTGGGGGTGAATGCCCAGGGCACGGGCGGCCTCCACCAGATCCAGGAAGTTGTCAAACGGTTCGACGGCCATACCTCTCACTCCGAATAAGACGCTAAGACGCATGAATGATTCTACCACAACCTGTCAAGATGCGCGGCTGTTGCCGCCGATTAGCCGCCCGAACCTGCCTGAGACGGACAGTCGCTCCAATGCCCTTGTGGTATCCTGGCGATAGGTTTCGCCATGTACGACCGTGACGACCTGAAGCGACTATCGCGAAAGCGAAAGGCGTGGGAGGAGCGCTTCGAAAACAGCCCCCAGACGGACCCGGACGGGCCCCCGTCCGGGGGTGGGAATCCGCCCGAACGTCCCGACCCCTTCGTCACCACCTCTGGCCGGCCCGTCCGCCGCCTGTACGACCCCACGGACGTGGCCGAGCTGGACTACGAGCGCGACCTGGGTCTCCCCGGCGAATTCCCCTTCACACGCGGCGTCCACGCCACCGGCTACCGCGGCAGGCCCTGGACGATGCGGATGTTCGCCGGCTTTGGCAGCGCCGAGGAAACCAACGCCCGCTTCAAGTACCTCCTCTCGCAGGGACAATCGGGCCTCTCCATCGCCTTCGATCTGCCCACGCTTATGGGCTACGACTCGGACGCCCCGGAGGCGGAGGGCGAGTTCGGCAGGTGCGGGGTGGGCGTCTCCTCCCTGGCCGATATGGAGAGCCTGCTGGAGGGGATCCCCCTGGGAGAGATCACTACCTCCATGACGATCAACTCCCCGGCCGCCGCCATCTGGGCGATGTACATCGCCGCCGCGGAGAAGCGAGGTATCTCCCGCAAGGCGCTGGCCGGCACCCTTCAGAACGACATCCTCAAGGAGTTCATCGCCCAGAAGGAGTACATATTTCCCCCTGAGCCCTCCATGCGCCTGGTGGTGGACACGATCGAGTTCGGGACGCGAGAGATGCCCCAGTGGAACACGATAAGCGTCTCCGGCTATCACATCCGCGAGGCGGGGGCGACGGCGGTGCAGGAGCTGGCCTTCACCCTGGCAGACGGGTTCGAATACGTGCGCTGTAGCCTGGACCGCGGCCTGGAGATCGACGAGTTCGCGCCCAGGCTGTCGTTCTTCTTCAACTGCCACAACGACTTCTTCGAGGAGGTGGCGAAGTTCCGCGCCGCCCGCCGCATCTGGGCTCGGGAGATGCGGGACCGCTTCGGGGCGAAGAATCCGCGCTCCTGGTGGTTGCGCTTCCACACCCAGACCGCCGGCGTCTCCCTGACCGCCCAGCAGCCGGAGGTGAACCTGATCCGCATCGCCATCCAGGCCCTGGCGGCGGTGCTGGGAGGCACCCAGTCCCTGCACACCAACGCCATGGACGAGGCGCTGGCCCTGCCCAGCGAGAAGGCGGCCCGGCTGGCCCTGCGCACCCAGCAGGTGATATCCCACGAGTCCGGCGTCGCCAACACCGTCGATCCGCTGGGCGGCAGCTACTACACGGAGGCGCTCACCAAGGAGACCGAGGAGGACGCCTACGCCTACTTCCGCCGCATCGAGGACCTGGGCGGCGTCCTCCCCGCCATCGAGAGCGGCTTCTTCCAGCGGGAGATCGCCGAGGCGTCCTACCGCTACCAGCGGGAGATCGACTCCCGGGAGCGGATCATCGTCGGCGTGAACGAGTACGTTATGGACGAGCCGCTGGAGATACCGATCCTCCAGATAGATCCCGAGGGGGAGCAGAGACAGGTGGAACGGATGCGCCGCCTGCGCCGCGAGCGCGACAACCGGGAGACGGCCCGCTCCCTGAAGGCGCTGGAGACGGCCTGCCGTGGCACGGAGAACGTTATGCCCTACCTGCTGGACGCCGTGAACGCCTACTGCACGTTAGGGGAGATCTGCAACGTCATGCGGGACGTGTTCGGGGAGTACAAGGAGCAGTCCGTCGTATAGGAGGCGTGGCTGCTCTTCCGCTTAGGCTTTGCCACAGGCGCTGGTTGATCACCACTAATGTTTCGCTTGCCCACCGAAGGACGAGCGATGAGGTTCAGATGGATAACGAGCCCCGGAAAAGCTAACCCTCGAGGCACGTCTTCGCTTTCCCCACGCGTCAAAATCAGCTATAGTTAGGGTGTCGCCTTGCCTCTAACGGCCCGTCTTCCGACGTTAGAGGCAGATTGCTTTCAGACCGGAAGACTAACGCCCCCTGGGGTGCGCCAGAGGAGGGCCTCGTGTCCATGAAACTCTTCGTCGGAGGTCTGTCCTTCGACACGACCGACGACGGCTTACGTACCTTCTTCGAGCAGGCGGGCACGGTGGAGTCCGCCAGCGTGGTAACCGACCGCTATTCTGGACGATCCCGCGGCTTTGGCTTTGTCGAAATGGCGACCAGCGCCGAAGGCCGTAAGGCGATTGAGGAGTTCAACGGCAAGATGCTGGACGGCCGCACCTTGAATGTGGACGAGGCGCGACCGCCATCTCGAGAGGGCCGGTCGTTCGGCGGCCGTGGCGGTGGCGGTGGCGGCGGCGGGTCGCGGCGGGGCGGCGGCGGTGGCAAGAGGATGCGATGGTAGAGTCCCTGCGCAGCCCCAGCACTGAAGAGAACGACGAAGACTGCAAGCACCACTGGCGCATCGCCAGCCCCTCCGGGGAGACCAGCACCGGCGTCTGCCAGATCTGTGGCGCCTCTCGCGAGTTCCAGAACTACGCCTACCGCTCCACCATGAGCCGGTTCCGCAAGCCCGCCAACAACAACCGGACCTCCAACTGACACACGCCTGAGACCATCGCACCCTCTCGTTGACGTTCACGAGAAGGCTAGCGTATCATTAGGCCCGCTCTCACACCCTGGAGGAGACCGTGTCCATCGTCGACGCCATAGACCGCGCCAAGAGCGAAGGCCGCACCGTCCTCACGGAGATCGAGTCCAAGCAGATCCTGGAGGAGGCGGGCATCCCCACTACCACCGCCCGTCTGGCCAGGACCGCCGACGAGGCGGTGAAGGCGGCGAAGGAGTTCGGCTACCCGGTCGTGCTCAAGATCGTGTCCCCGGACGTGACCCACAAGTCGGATGTGGGAGGCGTCCAACTGGGGCTGAACTCGCCTGAAGCCGTCACCGCGGCGTATCAGGAGATCACCCAGGCCCTCAAGCGACAGCAGCCGGACGCTCGCATCGAGGGTGTGGCCGTGCAGAAGATGGCCCGTCCCGGCATGGAGGTGATCATCGGCATGAGCAAGGACCAGCAGTTCGGGCCGGTGCTGATGTTCGGCCTGGGCGGCATCCTGGTGGAGGTGCTGAAGGACGTGGCGTTCCGCATCGTGCCCCTAGAGCCGCGGGACGCCCGCCAGATGATCCGCGAGATCAAGGGGTTCCCGGCGCTGCAGGGGTTCCGCGGCCAGGAGCCCGCGGACCTGGAGGCGCTGGAGAAGCTGATCCTGATGGTCTCCGCCTTCGTGGAGGCGCACCCGGAGATCGAGGAGCTGGACCTGAACCCGGTGTTCGCCTACAAGGACGGTGCGCTGGCTGTGGACGCCCGCATCGTGCTGGGGTAGAAGCGTGGCCCGCCGCACCGTCCCCAAGCGCTGGCCGACGGGCCTCATCGAAGTAGCGCCCAACGTCTTCGGCTACGTCCAGGGCAGCGGCGTCACCGGCGTCTCCAACGGCGGCCTCATCGTCGGCGACGACGCCGCCATCGCCATCGATGCCCTGTTCGTGCCCAGCATGACGAAGCGCTACCTGCGGGCGATCCGCCGGGCCACTAAGAAGCGCGTCTCCCACCTCATCAACACCCACCACCACATCGACCACACCGGCGGCAACCAGTTCTTTCCCCGTTCTGAGATCGTAGCCCACGTGAACGCCCGCGAGGAGATGATCCGCTTCGGGATGCCCGTGGATCGGCTCCAGGCGTTCATCCCTGAGTTCGCAGAGGAGTATCCGGAGCTGCGCCTGGTCCTGCCGGATACCGTCTACGCGGGCCAGATGACGCTCTACCAGGGCGACCGCGCCATCGAGCTGCTGTACATGGGGCCAGCCCACACCCCCGGCGACACGCTGATCTACCTGCCGAGGGAGAAGGTGCTGTTCGCCGGCGACGTGGCCTTCCACTACGTCGTGCCGGGACCGTTCGACTGCCACGTCAGCGGCTGGATCCGCGTCGCCGACCGCATCG
>JADFNQ010000084.1 GCA_022563285.1 Chloroflexota bacterium
CCCTACCACTACGGGGCGATCGCCGCCGCCAACGCCTTGAGCGACGTCTACGCCATGGGCGCCGAGGTCACGCTCGCCCTCAACATCGCCGCCTTCCCCGAGGAGATGGCCAGTGAGACCATCGGCCAAATCATCCGCGGTGGCGCCGACAAGGTGGCCGAGGCCGGTGGTGTCATCGCCGGCGGCCACACCATCATCGACGCCGAGCCCAAGTACGGCCTCTGCGTCCTCGGCCTCGTCCACCCCGAACGCATCTTCACCAAGAGCGGAGCCCGGCCCGGCGACCTCCTATACCTCAGCAAGCCCCTGGGCACAGGCATCGTCACCACCGCCGCCCAGTCAGACAGGGCGAAGCCGCAGCATCTCCAGGCCGCCATCGACTCTATGACCAGCCTCAACCGTCATCCCTCCCACATAGCGCAAGCAGTGCAGGCCCTCGCCCTCACCGATGTCACCGGCTACGGCATCCTCGGTCACAGCTACGAGATGGCGTCCGCCGGCAAGGTAGCGCTGCGCCTGAGCGCCGGTCGCGTCCCCCTTCTGCCGGGAGCCCTGGAATACGCCTCGCAGGGGATCGTCACCGGCGGCGCTGACCGCAACCGCAAGCACCTCCAGGACAAGGTCCGCCTCTCCGATAAGATATCCAAGGAGATTGAACACGTCCTGTTCGACCCTCAGACTTCAGGCGGCCTCCTGATGGCCGTCGCCCCCGAAAAGGCCGGCGAGGTGGAGGCCCGCTTCGCCGCCGATGAACTATCCGTCTGGCAGATCGGCGAGGTGGTCAAGGGCGAGGGCGTCCAGGTGATGCCGTAGGTTTGCTAACGCCCCAGATCCAGCGCCATCCCCTTGACCCGCTCGCGCAGCTGCGGTATCTGCGAGACCGCCTCATACTGACGGGACGCCCTTACCGCCTCCTCGAACCCGTCCAGGCCGACCTCCCGGAACCCCAGCCGCCGGAAGAAGCCGTCGGCATGCATCGTGAACAGGTACACCCGTCGAACGCTCCGCTCCCGCGCCTCCGCCAGCGCCGCCTCCACCAGCCGCCGGCCGTCCACTCGCCCCCTGCGCTCCGGCGCCACCACTACCGAGCGCAGCAGGGCCGCCTCGCCGTAGATTTCTAGACCGGCGCAGCCCACCGCCCTTTCCCCCTCATCCAGGACGAAGAACGTCTCCAGGTACTCAGCGAGTCCGTAGGCGGGCAGACCTTCAGCCGTAATCAGCGCCTCGATCTGCGGAATGTCCTCCTCCCGCGCCCGACGCAGCCCCGCGCTCACGTCATCGCCCGTAGAAGCCTCACGCGCTCCTCGATGGGCGGGTGGGTGGCGAACATGCCGTTGAGGAGGCTCTTGTGCTCGCGCAGGGGGTTGTTAATGTACAGGTGCGCGGTCGCCTTGTTCGCCACCTCCAGCGGGTCGGGGTCGGCGGCTATCTTCTCCAGGGCGCGGGCAAGGGCGTCCGGGTTGCGGCAGAGCAGCGCGCCCGAGGCGTCGGCCAGGAACTCCCGCTGGCGGGAGACGGCGAAGCGTATGAGCTGGGCGGCGATCGGGGTGAGGATGACGGCGAGCAGGGCGATGGCGTAGATAATCACCACCGCGCCGCCGCCGCTGCGGCCGCGGTTGCTGGAGCGGCGTCCCGCGCCGTAGAACGTGAGCCTCAGGGCAAAGTCGGCCATCAGCGCCGTCAGGCCCACCAGCACCACCACGATCGTCATCACCCGGATGTCGTAGTTGCCGATGTGAGACAGCTCGTGGGCGATAACAGCCTCCAGCTCCAGCCTGTCCAGCTTTCGCAGGAGGCCGCGGGTGACCGCAACGGCGGCATGGTCCGGGTCGCGGCCGGTGGCGAAGGCGTTAGGGGAGCCGTCCTCGATCACGTAGACCTTGGGCATCGGCAGGCCGGCGCCGATGCACAGGTTCTCCACCGTCCGGAACAGCTCCGGCTCGTCCTCCTTGCTCACCTGCCGCGCCTGGGAGATCGCCAGCGCCACCCGCGAAGAGCTGTAGTAACTCACCAGGGCGACAATCAGGAAGGGGATGATAAGCAGCGGGGCGAACGGAAAGGGCAGCCCCAACAAGATCCCCATGGCGATGGACGCCCCTGCCAGCAGCGCCACGAACACGAGGAGGAGAAGGAACGTATTCCTCCGGTTCGCGTCTATGCGGTCATAGATGAGGACGCGTTGCTGTGTCTCAGCCACCTGGTGACTCTCTACGCTTCCGGCGGCGAAGCCGGAGGCTCAGAGGCCGGCGGCGGGCCGGCAGGCGGCTCCGCGGGCGGGGCGACGCTTACCTCAGGCACCTCTCGCGCCTCCTCCGGGGCGAGCCTCACCGCTGTCCCGGAGGCCGAGACCATCATCATGTTGTCGCCCACTACCTCATAGTCAATATCCACGCCGACCACAGCGTTGCCCATCAACGCCTGAGCCCTGTGCACCATCTCCTGCAGGGCCATATCGCGAGCCTGCTGCATCTTCGCCTCGTAGCCGTAGGAGCGGCCGCCTATGATATCGGTCAGGCCGGCCCCGATGTCGCGGAAGATGCCGGTACCGATGATGCTCTCGCCAACGACGATGCCAAGATATTCAAGAATGGTCCGTCCCTGAAGCTCATGGGTTGTCGAGAGTATCATGTGGCTCCCGGCAACCGAACCCTCTCCGTAGCCTCCCGGATAAGCAGCTTGAGGTGAGGCGGCGGGAATACCACCCGTGGGCAGCTCAACCGGGGCCATAGAGACCACGCCGGGTATGTAGCCGAACTTGTCCTCTGCGGTGACGACCCGGAGGAAGTCGCCTTCCGTTCCAAACACGGTGATCAGTGCTCCGTTCGGAAGCTGCGCCAGCACGGTGGAGGCTGCGTCTGGCTTGTCGAAGAGTGTGGTCTGCGAGTCCGTCAGCCGAAACGCTTCGCCACCTTCAGTGACTTCATCCGATGCCATCTTCGCCCTCCATTGGCAAGCTATTGGGGGGGCCGAAGGGTTTGACCCCACAACTTCCCGCTACAAATAACGTCTGCACCGATGGAAGCGTCACAGAGCGAGCCCTGCCGCTGCCAGGCCCGAGCCCCGCTGCCACTCTCTACGCTTCTGGCGGCGAAGCCGGAGGTTCAGCGGTCGATGGCGGGCTAGCCGGAGGTTCGGACGTCGGCGGCTGGCTGGCCGGCGGCTCAGCCGGCGGCGCGAAGCTTACCTCGGGCACCTCCCGCGCCTCCTCCGGCGCCTCGAAAAACTCGAACCGCAGAAAGCCAAACATGTTCGCCATCACCACGCTGGGGAAGGTCTGGATGCGGGTGTTGTAGCTGGTGACGTTGCGGTTGTAGAACTGGCGGGCGAAGGCGATCTTCTCCTCGATGTCCGACAGCTCGTTTTGGAGCTCCAGGAAGTTCTGGTTGGCCTTCAGGTCCGGGTACCTCTCCGACACCGCGAATAGGGAACGCAGCGTCTGGGTAAGGAAGTTGTTGGCCTGCGCCGCATCGGCCGCCGTTCCCGCCTGCTGCAACATCGCCCGGGCGCGGGTCACGTTTTCAAACGTCTCCCGCTCGTGGGAGGCGTAGCCCCTCACGGTCTCCACCAGATTCGGGATCAGGTTGGCCCGTCGCTTCAGCTGCACATCGATGCCCGACCAGGCCTCGCGCGTCCGCACCCGCGCTCGGATCAGACCGTTGTACATGCCCACCAGCACGAGCGCGATAAGCCCGATAACGACAGCGACTACGATGATGACGATAAGCGTGACCATTGATGACCCCCTTGTCTAGCCCCGTCCTCCGCCCTCCCATCCCCCGTTCGCGCATTGTAACACGCCTCCCTCCCGCACTGCGCACGGCGATGCTATCATGGCCCCGTCATGCCCCTGCGTGTCCGCGACTTCATGTCCCTGGTGCTGGAGCACACCAGGGAGCGTTTACCGCCGGAGCTACGCTCATTCGACGCCCGTATCCGCTTCGTCTGGCTTCAGATACACTTCTGGACCCCCAAGCTCCACTACGAGGTCTGGCTCACCCGCAAGACGGAACGCATAGAGATCGGCCTTCATTTCGAAGGGGAGCGCGCCTTCTCATACCGCTGGGCGGAGGTGATGGCGGCCCGCATGCCGGAGGTGCAGGCCCGGCTCGGCCCCCACGTGGAGCTGGAGGAGTGGACGCCCTCCTGGACGCGCATCCACCAGACGATCCCCTACGACCCCCTCAGCGAGCCCCTGGCCGATGAGGTCGCCCGCCGCCTGGCGGAGACGATATCCGTCCTCCAGCCGATCGTAGAGGAGGAGCGCCCCAACGTGCCCGCCGAGCTGGAGGCGCTGGCCCCCGCCAGGCGCTCCGGCGGCCGCCGCTTCCACCGCCGCGGGCGGCGGCGGAGCTCCCCCCTCTAGTCCTCTGTCTCCCTCAACCTGGCTAACATCCCCAAGGCGCCGCCGAAGTCACCCAGCTCGCTCAACGCCAGGCGAACGCCTTTCAGCGGCTGCGCCATCGCCCGCGACTCCATGGTGGCCCGCGCCGGATCGAGAAGGAGGTCGCCGGCCCTGGCGACCCCTCCTCCAACAACGATGACCTCGGGATCGAAAACGTTAACGAAGCCAGCCAACGCCACCCCAAGATAGTGCCCGGCCTCCCGAAACGCCTCCCTAGAGGCGGCGTCCCCCATCTTTGCCGCCCGCTCCATCATCTCCGCCGTGACCCGCCCCTCCTCCAGCCGTAGGCGGGCCAGGATCTCCGACTCGCCGCTATCCGCCAACTCCTCACCCCTCTTGGCGATCGCCGTGCCCGAGGCCAGCGCCTCCAGGCAGCCGTTGGCGCCGCAACCGCAGGGCGGCCCGTTGACGTCGATAGTGACGTGGCCGAACTCGCCGGCGGCGCCGCCCTTGCCGCTGTACAGCTCGCCATCGATGATGATCCCGCCGCCGACGCCGGTGCTCACCGTGATGTACAGCATGTGGCGGCTGCCCCGTCCGGCGCCGAACCGGTGCTCGCCCAGCGCCGCTGCGTTGGCGTCGTTCTCCACCCGCGTGGGCAGGCCCAGCCTCTCCTCCAGCAGCCGCGCCAGCGGCACGTCCTGCCAGTCGGGGAGCTGCGGCGCGCTGGGCACGATCCCCCGCACAACATCCACCGCCCCCGGCGAGGCGATGCCCAGGCCGGTCAGACTTCTCCGCTCTACGCCCGCCTTGGCCAGGGAGGCGTCCAGGCTCTCAGCCATGCGATCCAGGACTGCCTCCAGCCCTTCCTCCGTCCGGGAGCGACGTATGTCATCGCCCAGGACGCGGCCGGAGCCGTCAGCCACGATGGAACGCAGCTTAGTGCCGCCGAGATCGATAGCGCCGTACAGTCGGGAAGAGTCAGCCATCAAGTTATGTCACCGGGGTAACAAGCACCATTTAACCAGACGGCAGCCTCTCGCCCAAGGGCTAAACGGGAGAGCTTATATGAAAACCCGCCCCGATGCATCGGCGCGGGCCTTATCTCCGCCTGCTGAGAGGGTCACTCCTGCGGCCACAGCGCGTGATAGCCCTCTCCCGACAGCGCCTGCTGGACGGACCGCTGTTCCAGCCGCCGCAACTCCCCCAGAGCTTCGTCAACCATCCGCGCCACCTCCGGCCGTTCCGACGCCCGCAACGCGTCGCGGATCCGCCGCCCAAGCCCGCAGCCCTCCAAGAACTCCAGCGAGTGCGGCCACACGAAGAAGCTGAATCGCTCCGGTATCCCGAACTGGGGACGCTCGCGCCCCAGCCAGTGGAACCGCTCTTCCACCGAATCCACTGGCTCCACCACCTGGATAAGCGGGCCAACGTCCTCCTTCCCGCGCGTATCGATGATCACCCGCTCCTGGAACATGCGGAAACCGATGGCGAACACATCGCACCCGTCCACCACCTTGCCCACCTCTTCCAGGTCGACTAGGAGGCCGTTTTCCGTGAACATGCCTCTCCCCTTGCCCCGCTCAAACCAGAAAACCTTCAATCCAGCAGGCTATGTCACGCTTGCTGGTTTGCGGTTCGGTGGTTTGCTAGTTCCCCGGCTTCCTTATGGCGTTGCCGCCTAGTACATCTCCGCCGGCGAGGGGGCGGGCGCCGCCGGTCTCTTCTCCGGGATGTCGGCCACCAGGCAGTTGGTCGTGAGCACCATGGCGGCGATACTGACCGCGTTCTCCAGAGCGGCGCGGGTCACCTTCGTCGGATCGACGATACCGCGGTCCACCATGGACCCGTACTCCTCATCGGCGGCGTCATACCCCTCACCCTTCTTCAGCCCCTTCACCCCCTGCGCGATGACCGAGCCGTCCTGGCCGGCGTTGATAGCGATGCGCCGCAGCGGCTCCTCCAGAGCGCGGCGT
>JADFNQ010000085.1 GCA_022563285.1 Chloroflexota bacterium
GCGCTGGCGGGCGGGCGCCTTGGCCCAGCTGCCGCTATCGAAGGCGTCGCGGGCGGCCTGGATGGCGGCGTCCGTGTCCTCCGGGCTCGCTTTGGGGCAGCTGGCGACGACCTCGCCGTTAGCGGGGTTGTGCCGCTCGAACGTCTCGCCGGACTTCGGTTCTACGAGCTCTCCGTTGATGAGGAGCTGGTAGGTCTTGCCGGTAACGGCCTTAGTGGCTGTCTCGGTAGTCATGGGGCCTCCTTCACTGTGGACTGGGGCGTGATCTCGCAATCGTCAATTATAGCCGCTGGGGAAGGGGTGTGCTAGCGCTGAACTAGACGTCTTCGCGTCCGTCGTCGCCCAGGGTGGCCTGCGCCGCCGCCAGTCGGGCGATGGGCATCCGGCTGTTGGTAACAGCGCAGAAGTTCCGCCGTCATAGATTACATGAGCGGCGAAATCTAGCGGCTCAGGCAGATGCTATGACCAGCGAAATCGACGTTCAAGATCCCCGTGCTGAGGTTCGGCAGGCCGGAACGTCCACGCCTGCCTCTTTCGCCAACGCCGTCACCGATCCCCTGCGCTCTTTGCGGATGGTGAAATGGCTCACGCGCCTTTTTGTCTATCCCGGGATAGCGTTGCTCATTCCTCTGGACCACTCCCTATGGGGTCTTACCTGGCAGCAGGCGCTCTCCGTCCACCTTGGTGGATTCCTCATCGCCACCATCGCCATTGAGGCCGCCTTTGGCCAGGCGTTCAAGCTGCGCAAGCACGCCGCCTACCCGAACGTCCTTCTGGTGGAGCTGGGCAAGGTCCAGACGGTAGCGGGGGCTGCCCAGCAGGCGCTTGCCGTCATCCATCACCTCCTGGGCCTCAGGGCCTCCTTTCTCGCCCTCGGCGTTAATCCCGATGTCCCCATGACAGCCGTCTCCGGCATGAGCCGAACGACCGCCCAACGCTTCCTACAGGTGGGGATGTCCAGCGTCCAGGAGGCGATGCGTACGCAGTGCCCGGTGCTGTTCAGGGCGCCCGGGTTGGTGCTCCCGGAAACGATGCCCGGCTCCGATGAACGGCTCGTCTTCGTCCCAGTCGTCGGTCTGCAGCAGCCTATCGGCGTGCTCGCCCTAGTGGGCCACAAGGGAAACGGCGACCTGAAGGACAACGAGCTGCTGGCCGGTATCGGCAGCGCACTGGGGCTCTCCCTGGAGAACCTCCGCCAGGAGGAAGAGCTTCGGGAGAGCGAGGCCAAGTTCCGCACATTGGCGGAGACTTCTGCTGCTGCCACGTTCATAGATCAGGGCACACGGTTCAGGTATGTCAACTCTATGACCGAAATCATTACCGGTTACTCGCGGGAAGAGCTGTTGGCGATGGACCTGTTGGACGTGATCCATCCCGATTTTCGAGAGCTAGTCATGGAGCGGGGGTTGGCGCGCCTGCGGGGCGAAGACGTTCCTGTGCGATATGAGATCAAGATCGTGACCAAGAGCGGTGATGAGCGCTGGGTCGATGTCACTACGAGCCTTACTGAGTTCGAGGGCAAGCCGGCGGTCCTGGGAACAGCCTTCGACATCACCGAGCGCAAGCGAGCGGAGGAAACGATCAGGCACCTGGCGTATCACGACGCTCTTACCGACCTGCCCAACCGGATGTTGTTCGAAGACCGTCTCAACACGGCGCTGGCGCAGGCACGTCGCAAGGCGCAGATGACGGCTGTGATGTTCCTTGATCTGGACCGGTTCAAGGTCGTCAACGACACAGTCGGCCATGCTTTGGGAGACCGGCTACTGAAAGGTGTTGGGGAGCGGCTGATGGGCCTGGTCCGTGATAGCGATAGCGTCGCACGCGTGGGCGGCGACGAATTCACGGTGCTGCTGCCGGATGTGGCCCGGCCGGAGGACACGGTTGAGGTTGCGGAGAGGATCCTGGACGTGCTCAGGCAGCCGTGGGTGCTCAACGGCCACGAATTCCACATCTCTACCAGCATCGGGATCGCCATGTACCCAAACGATGGGGAAGACGCTGAATCCCTGCTGAGGAATGCCGATACGGCGATGTACCGCGCCAAGGATGGTGGTAGAGACAACTACAAGCTCTACACCCCAGCCATGAACGCTAGAATCGCGGAGCGGCTGGCCCTGGAGAACAGCCTGCGCCACGGGCTGGAGCGTGGGGAGTTCGTGGTCTACTACCAGCCTCAGGTGGATATTGGCTCCGGGCGGATCGTGGGCATGGAGGCGCTGGTGCGGTGGCAACACCCAGAGCGAGGGTTGATCTCCCCCGCGGAGTTTATACCCGTGGCGGAGGAGACCGGTCTGATCGTGCCGCTTGGGGCGTGGGTGCTGCGGATCGCCTGCGCGCAGAATAAAGCATGGCAGGAGGCGGGCGTTCCCCCCATGCGTATGGCCGTGAACCTCTCGGCGCGTCAGTTCCAGCTTCGGGACCTGATTGACACGGTGGCGCAAGTGCTGGAGGAGACCCGTTTGGACCCCCAGTACCTGCAACTGGAGATCACTGAAGGCGTGGCGATGCAGGACGTGGAGTTTACGGTGACGATGCTGCGCGAGCTGAGGGAGATGGGAGTCCAGATAGCGATGGATGACTTCGGCACCGGTCACTCCTCGCTCAGCTACCTGAAGCGGTTCCCCATCAATATCCTGAAGATCGACCAGTCCTTCGTGCGGGACCTCACGGTAGACCCAGACGATGCGGCGATCGCCAGCACCATTATCATGATGGTGCACAACCTGAAGCTGAAGGTGATCGCTGAGGGGGTGGAGACCGAAGATCAGCTCGCCTTCCTCAGGGAGCGCCAGTGCGACGAGATGCAGGGGTATCTGTTCAGCAAGCCCGCACCGGCGGAGGCGTTCGAAGCGATGCTGAGGCAGGGCGGCGATCGGCCGCGGGCCCGCAGGCCCGTGCGGGCCAATCGCTAAGGTTCGGAATACGCTGCCTTAATTCATGTCTTAGACGGTGCCCTGCCTCAAGGCTGGGGCATCAGGGGTCTATCGATACCAAACCCTTCTAGGGTGTGGTGGTGTATCCAACGAAATCAGATCGCTGATACGCGGCCCTTAAGGCTGGAAGACGTTGCGTCCGCTCCCCGCGTCATGGTGGACGCGGCCGGAGGTGCCGATGAACTCCTGGCGGGTCATCGCCCAGAGCAGATCGCTGTCCGGGGGCGTGTTGGCGATGAAGCGGGCGCCGGGCTTCTCCCCATCCCCCAGCCGGCCGATAACGATGCCCAGCTCCGGCTCTCCCTCACGGCTAAACTGTACCGTATAGCTCTCCACGCTGGCGGGGCCTTCGGCCTGCTCCACGGCGGGCGGGCTCTCCATCGCCTCTAGCTTCACCTGATCGGCCTCTGGATCGGTGCGCTGCCAGCGCTCGCCAGGGGGACGCCGGGCGCTGTACACACCAACGGAGTGCTTGCTGGCGAACCAGCCGAGGCCGGTGACCAGCGCCGCGGCCTCGGGGTTCTCACGCAGGCGGGCCACGGCGGTGGTCACGGAGTGCATGACGTAGTTGTTACCGGGGCCGCCGGCGTAGGGAAGGCCGCCCGTCACCGTCTGGGGACGCGGGTCGTCGATGGCCAGGCCCAGCTCCCCTATCGCAAGCTGGACGGCGGCGGGGAAGCAAGAGTAGAGGTCGAAGAAGTTGATCTCGTCCGCGGTCAGGCCGGCCATGCCCAGAGCGCGGCCGGTTGCGGTGTGTATGGCCGGTGAGGAGTGGAGGTCTATGCGGTCGCTGACGAACCACTTATCGTTGGCGTCGCCGCAGCCCCAGAGGTAGGCCCAGCGGTCCTCGGGGATGCCCAATTCGCGGGCGGTCTGGGACCCGGTCATGATTATGGCCGCGGCCTGGTCCACCTCCATGATAGCGTTCATGCGCTTGGTGTAGGGGAAGCAGATCATACGGTTGTCGGGGGAGACGGTCGTTATCTCCTCCGCGCTAAGCGGGTCCGGGAACCAGGCGTAGGGGTTGTCGGCGGCGACGGTGGAGAGGCGCTGGTACAGTGCGCCCAGACGCTGGCGGTGCTGTTCGAGGCTGAGCCCGAGGTGCGCACGCAGGGCGTTTTCGAACAGGGGGTAGACGCGGCTGGGCATCACCGCCCCGTGGCGGGCCTCCACCTCGCTGAAGCCGATGCGGTTGTCGCCCACCATCTCCCGGGGAACGCCCCGTTTGTGCCAGGGGAGCTTGACCCCCTCCTTGCGGGCCCGCCGCACCGAGTGCAAGACCTCAGCGCCGCACAGGAGGGCGAGGCTGGTCTCGCCGCGGACGATGCGCTCCGCCGTCTCGTTGATGAGGCGCTGGGGGGTCTCGCCGCCAATCGTGCTGTAGATACGGTGGGCCGGGCGGGCGCCCAGCCGTTCGGCCACCAGGCCGAGGGTGTCTGGGTAGGGCCAGGCGATGATATTGACGACCTGGAGGCTGTCGATGCGGGGGAGGAGGCCCTGGACGCCGGCGTCATCCTGGGCGGCGCGGGCGACGGTGTCGATCATGTCCAGGGGCTCGCGGGCCTCGCTCAGGTCGCGGGAGCGGTTGACGTACTGGCCCACGCCTACGATGACGGGTAAGTTGGGGGCGGGCATGACGTGCTTACTTTAACGCTAAGGTGAGCTATGGTCTAGCCGACCAGGAGACGAGCTGCTGCCCCGGCGATGAGCCGCAGCTTGGCCATGGTCGCGCTCAGTATATCAGGCCGGGGGCGAATGAGGCTGATTGACACAAGCCGCTGTAAGCATATAATCCTAGCATCTGAGCGAATTCCGTGATTGCCCCGAGTAAGGAGGGTGTCATGTTGCCACGTGGCCTCAGCCGCTACCTACTAGTGTTCGCGGTACTGGCGTTAGCCTCCGCCCTGGCCTTCGCCGCCTGCGACGACGACGATGACGAGGACGGGGGTATCACCCCTACCGGTGGCGAGACGCCGGCAGCGGGCGTAACGCCAACAGGAATCGATATATCGGGCGTACCGGAGCTCCAGGACGGGGTCTTGAGTGTCGGCTCAGAGATCGCCTACGCTCCCTTCGAGTTCTTCCTGGAGGGCACCGAGATCCCGGACGGCCTGGACATCGACCTCGCGGAGGCGATCGCCGGGGCGCTGGGTGTGGAGGTGGAGTTCATCAACACCGGCTTCGACGGGCTGATCCCGGCGCTGCAGACGGCAGAGTTCGACATCCTCGTCTCGGCGATGACGATCAGGCCGGAGCGCGAGGAGCAGATCGACTTCGTGCCCTATATCACCGTGGGCACCGGGATATTGGTGCCGGTCGGCAACCCAGACAACATTCAGGGCCTGGACGACCTCTGCGGCCGGACCGTCGCGGTGCAGTTGGCCACAATCCAAGTTACCTTCTTGGAGGATCTGAACCAAGACGGTTGCGCTGACAACAACATCGATATCGTCACCTTTGACAGCAACCCACTGGCGGTGGAGGACCTGCGCACCGGCGGCTCCGACGCCAACTTCTCCGACTTCCCGGTGGCCTTCACCGATGCAGAGGAATCCGATGGCGCGCTCGAGGTTGTACCAACCCAGATCGATCCTGAGCCTTACGGTATAGGCGTCGCCAAGGAGTCAACCGAGCTCAACGACATCATCGCCGATGCGCTTCAGGCGATCATGGACAGCGGCGAATACAACGACATCCTGGCGTTGTGGCAACTGGAGTCCGTGGCACTGCAGTAAGACTTATCTCTGATACCCCGTTGAAGCAGCGGCCCCGCGACGGCTTGCCGCCAGCCGGGGGCTGCTCTGCCTTAGCCTTGTGAGGTAGCGGGATGGACTGGCTGCTAGCTATACGGTATGACCTCGATACCGTCGGCGACTTCCTGTTCAACCCGATCATCCTGCGGGCGTTGCGGCAGACGCTGTACATCGCCTTGCTGGCGATGGTGCTAGGTGTTGGGCTTGGGGTCGTGCTCGCCGTGATGCGTGTCTCGCGCAACCCCTTCGTATCGGGGCTGGCCGGCGTGTACGTCTGGTTCTGGCGGGCCACGCCGGTGATCCTCCAGCTCCTCGCCTTATGGTTCGGCCTCCGCCAGGTGATCGATGAGGACATCTTCCGTGACAACTGGACCCGCTTTCGGGCGGCGGTGGTGACCTTCGGCCTGAACGAGGCGGCGTACATGGCGGAGATCGTGCGTGGCGGCATCCAGTCCGTGGAGGCGGGCCAGATGGACGCCGCCAAGTCGCTGGGGATGACGAACCTGCAGGCGCTGAGGCGGATCATCCTCCCCCAGGCGTTCCGGGTGATCATCCCGCCCACAGGGAACGAGTTCATCGCCTTGTTGAAGAATACGTCCGTGGCGTTCGCCATCGGCGTGGTGGAGC
>JADFNQ010000086.1 GCA_022563285.1 Chloroflexota bacterium
GTCCGCGGTCAGGATGAGCTGGGCCCCCTTGGGGTCGTCGGAGATGAAAACATGACCCCCGCGTATGCCCTCCAGGATGCTCTCCTCAGACGGCCCGCCCTGGGCGTACACCCAGGTGCAGGGGTTGCCCAGGCCGTGCGGGTGCATGGGGCGCTTGGGCGGGATGGAGTGGACGTCGGAGCCGCCCACGGCGACGACCTGCTCGCCGCCACGCAGCATATCGTCCCAGCGCTCCAGCGACTCCCAGTTGTAGAAGCGCCAAGGGGCCTGCCAGACCTCCAGGCAGGGGTAGCCGCGCCAGCCCTCGAACAGCCAGGGAGGGCCGACGCTCTTGGGATGGTTCACGGAGATGAGGCCGCCCTTCTGGAGCACGAACCGCTGCACCGCCTGCATCGACTCCGCATCCGCGCAGCGGAAGTCGATCCATTCGCGCAGGCCCCACATGTTGGCGTGGCCCCAGTAGGTAGTCACCTCCTCGCCGGGGATAAGGGTGATCGGCAGGTGGGAGAGGCGCGCCAGCTCCTCATGGTGCGTATTTGTGTTGTGGTCGGTCACGGCCAGGAAGTCGAGGCCGCGCTCGACGGCGCTGTCCACGATCTCCTCCACCGTGTTGAGCCCGTCGGAGTGGACGGTATGGCAGTGGAGGTCGCCCTTCAGCCAGCGCCCGGTCGGGTGCCCGCCTGGGCGGCTGCGGCCCTTGTTCTGCGCCTGTATCGGCCCTGCGTGTACGGTCTCCGTCTCGGCCTCAGACGGGTCCCGTTCGTCCACGGTCAGGTTCACTGTCACGTCGTAGCGCACGCCGTCCGGGTTCACTCTCTCGATGCCCAGGAGCAGTTGCCAGTCGCCAGGGATCAGCGGGCCGCGGATGTAGCCGGGGGTCGCCTCATGGGGAGCGATGAAGAACTCACGCCGGGCGCTGCCGCTCCAACCACGGAAACCGGCGGCGTGGATGAAGTCGTGGCCGCGCGGGTCGAAGATGCCGATGTCTACGGTGTTGCCGGGGCCCATGCCGAAGGGCGCGGTCACGGGGTCCGAGTACTGGTAGGAGACGTGCAGCCGCGAGGCGCGTGGCGGCACGGGGACCGGCAGGTAGAGGTAGGGGCAGCGACGGACCTCCTCCGCCGAAACGTGTCCCTCAAGGCGCAGGCTCTGCTCCATCCGTCCTCCTAACCTACGGGCGGGCGACCATGTGTGAGCAAGCCTCCACGGACGGCCGTGCGTTTGGCTTCCGATAGTATCATAGGGGTCGGAGAACCACCATGCACACAGCCCTTACCAGCGCCCGCGTCCTCACGCCCGACGAAGAGATCGAGCTCGGAACCGTCGTTATCGAGGACGGACGCATACTGGAGGTGGGGGCTGATCAGCGTCCGCCACCTGGGGTGGAGGTGACGCAGCTCCCCGGCACCACGCTCGTGCCGGGGTTCATCGATATCCACGTCCACGGGGGCGGCGGCTTCTCCCTGGCCACGCCGGACCCGGAGGAGATCCGCTCCTACGCCCGCTGGGTGGTGGCGGCAGGCGTCACCTCCTTTCTGGCGTCGGTCGTCGCGGGCACGCCTGAAGAGGGCGAAGCCTCATTGCGTGCAGTTGCAGAGGTGGCCGGGCCGGTCGCGGGCGGCGCCAACCTCGCTGGCGCCCATCTGGAAGGGCCGTTCGTCAATCACGTTCGTCGCGGCGCCCTCCCGGAGAGCTGGCTGCGAGCGCCGGACCCGGCCCTGATGCGCCGGTTTGTCGATGCCGCGGGGGGCCACCTCCGTCTCCTGACGATGGCGCCGGAGCTGCCCGGCGCCGGGGCCGTTCTGGAGGAGGCCCTGCGCGCGGGCTGCGCCGTCGCCCTGGGTCACACCGACGCAAGCTACGAGCAAGCGCGAGAGGCGTTTAACGCCGGGGCGCGGCACCTCACCCACGCCTTCAACGCTATGCGCCCGCTCCACCACCGCGCGCCGGGTCCGCTGGGCGCGGCCCTGGAGGCAGACGGGGTGACCGTGGAGCTGATCGCGGATGGCGTGCACGTACACCCGGTGGCGGCCCGCCTGCTGCTCCTCGCCAGGGGCACCGCGAACATCGCTCTGGTAACGGACGGCGTGGCGCCCGCCGGCCTGCCTCAAGGCGCCTTCCGTCTGGGCGGACAGGAGGCCCAACTATCGCAGGGCCGGGTTACGCTACCCGATGGCACCATCGCCGGCGGCGCGGCGACGATGGACACCGTTGTACGCAACATCGTGGAGTGGGGCCTCGCTCCGCTATCCGAGGCCGTCCGGATGGCCTCCACCATCCCCGCCCGCGTCCTGGGGCTGGGAGACCGTAAGGGCCGGATCGCCCCCGGCTACGACGCTGACCTGGTGGCCCTGGATACGGAGCTAGCGGTAGTGAGGACCTGGGTTGGCGGGCAGATGGTTCACCAGCGGCGCAGGGACCGGCAGGGATAGTTAGCTTCGCCCCTCCCGCAGCGTGGCCGCCAGATAGCCATTGCTCCTGTAACTACCCTCTCAGGCGAGCGTCTTACCTTGTGAGAGGCAGAGACGTCGATTGCGGCTCAGCCTCCTCTGCTCTCTTGATAGGGCAGCGGCGCGGAAGCCTTCACTATGAAGGGAACGATCGGAAAGGAAGACTGCGTCAAGGCGAGGGACGAGAAGGCGAATGCAACCAAGGCCAGAGATATCAGTAGATGAGCCCCCGACACAGGACGATGGGCGGTTCAACCGCGTCGTCTGGGGCAGCCGCTTCATAACGATCGCCCTGACTGCCGCGGTGGTGGCGTTCTTCGTCCTGGTCGAGGCCGACCGGTCCTGGCAATACATCGGCTACCCGCTCCTGGCCGCCCTGCCGGTTGTGTACGGGCTGGTCTCGGCCCGCTACATCCGCCTCATGCAGGTGGACCAACTGCGCGGCGACCAGGCCCGCCTCATGCTGCGGACGATCGAGCTTGAGAAGATGGCAGCGCACGACGAACTGACCAACCTCTACAACCGGCGCCACTTCTACGAGCGCTTTCAGGAGGAGCTGGCCCGATCCCGCGTCAGCAAGCAGACCCTATCTCTCACACTCCTGGACATCGACGGCCTGAAGAAGATCAACGACGAGTACGGTCATGCCGTTGGCGATGTCATGATCGCCAGCCTGGCCAGGGTCATCGAGAAGCACGTCCGCACTGCCGATGTCCCCGCCCGCCTGGGCGGCGATGAGTTCGCCATCCTCATGCCCGATACGGACAAGCGGGGGGCCTTCGCCCTCGCGCAGCGCCTATGGGCGGAACTGGAGGAGACCCCCATGTACGAGCATGACGGAATGCGCCTGCTGATGAACGTGTCCATCGGCGTCTCCGGCTACCCCTGGGGCGGCGAGGACGTGGACGAGATGATGCACTGGGCTGACTCTGACATGTACGCCAACAAGGTCTCGCGGCGCCTGCCCCAATCGGCAACGTCTCCAGCTCAAGAGACGCTCACGGACGAACCGGGGCTAGGGGATTTCGACAGGATATAGGGGAAGGGGATAACGGATGGCGGAACAGACAGTCTTTGTCTCGATCGCCGGAGCCTTGATCGCGCTCTGCTCGGTGCTGCTGTTGGTTCTCCTCCGCACATGGAAGACCGTCCGCAGACAGCGCGCCGACCTGCACAGCGGCAGGGAAGAGCTGAAGAGCAGCTACGACTCAATCATCGCCGTGCTCTGCGCCGCACTGGATCTGCGCGATAACGTCACCCAGGGTCACGCCGTTCACGTCTCGGAGCTCGCTTCCGTGGTCGCCTGGCAGATGGGGCTGCGCAAAGAGCCGGTGCGCCAGATCCAGAAGGCGGCTATCCTCCACGATATCGGCAAGATCGGCGTAGCCGACGCCGTCCTCTCCAAGCCCAGCGCCCTAGACGAGGCCGAGTGGACGGAGATGAAGCGCCACCCGGAGCTGGGGTACAGGATGCTCAACGGGATCGACTTCCTGCGTGACGCCGCGGAGGTGGTCTACACCCACCACGAACGCTTCGACGGCGCAGGTTACCCACGTGGACTAAAGGGCGAGGAGATCCCCCTCGGCGCCCGTATCTTCGCCGTGGTGGACGCTTACGACGCCATGACCTCACACCGGCCCTATCGCAAGGCGCTGCCCCACCGGAAGGTGATCGAAGAGATCGCGCGTAACGCCGGCGGCCAATTCGACCCCGCGGTGGTTCAAGCGTTCCTGGAGGCGGAAAGGCGGGGCCTCCCGGAGTATGGGCACCCCGACGGCAACGGGGCGAAGGCGCCCGCGGCGACACCTGTACGGGACTAGTCGTGCCCGGCGCCTAGACATCCTCCGGCAGCGCCGCGCCCGCGTGGTCGACGACGAGGACGGACTTGCTCATCGCTACCGTCGACGGAGGATCCGGCGGAGGTCCTCGGTCGGGATGTTGCCGCCGCTTAGGAGTATCGCCACCTTCTTCCCCTTCAGCCGCTTGCCCAGCTTCAGCGCCGCCGCCGTAGCGGCCGCACCCGAGGGCTCGGCTAGCTGCCGCGCCGCGCGCAGCAGCAGAACAATGGCGTCGCGCATCTCGTCGTCGCTCACCAGGAGCATGTCGTCCAGGTGGTCGATGAACGTGCGCACCGGCTGGAAGAAGGCCGTCCCGGTAGCCAGCCCTTCGGCGATCGTGTCGATGGGCGCATTCTGGAGCCTGCGCTCCTTCCAGGAGCGATAGACGGCGGGCGCACCCTCCGCCTGCACGCCGATGACCTGCACGTCCGGCCGCAGCGCTTTGGCGACTATGCAGTGGCCGGTGACGCCGCTGCCTCCGCCGATGGGCGCTATGATGACCTCCACGTCCGGCAGCTCCTCCACTATCTCCAGGCTGATGGTAGACACGCCGGCCACCAGCTCCGGGGCGTTGATGTGGTGCACGTAGCGCATCCCCTCTTGTTCGCCGAAGCGTTCCGCCCAGACCCGCGCCTTCTCGAAATCGCGGCCATGGACGGCCACCTCCGCGCCCAGCGCCTCGATCGCTTCCACTTTCAGCGGATTGGGGCGGCGCGGCATGGCGATGACGCAGCGCATCCCCACCAGCCTGGCTGCGTAGGCCAGCGACTGACCGTGGTTGCCGGTAGACGCGCCCACGATGCCCCGGCGCGAACCCTGTTCCGACAAGGAGGCGGCGAGGTTCACTCCGCCCCGCACCTTGAAGACGCCGATGGGCTGGAGGTTCTCCAGCTTCAGGTACGCCTCGCAGCCCAGCAGCCGCGAGAGGTGCGGGTTGTGGACCAGCGGCGTGGGCTTCAGGTACGGCTCGATAGCGTGCTTCGCGCGATAGACGTCGGCTAGAGTGGGCCAGCGCTCGATACAACGGTCGTAGATCATGCCCACGGCGTCCGGGCGGAGGTCCCGGCAGACGCGGCTTATCTTCTCCTCAAGCTCGCGGGGGAGAACCTCGGTGCGCAGGAAGCCCAGCCGCTCGAAGTACTCGGGCAGGTCCGTCGTCACGTACACCTCGTCCTGGGGGAAGCGGCGGATGAGCTCCCGGACGACGAGTTCGCCCCAGCCGCGGCCCCGCTCCTCCTCGACGACTGCGACGCAGCCCAGCTCGTGGGTCTCCCGGTAGGGCTTGATGCGCCCGAAAGCGATGATGCCGCCGGGCCCGCCGCCCTCCCGCCGCACGACGATGAACTGCTGCGGCTCCAGCGCCTCCCCGTCAAGGCGCAGCCGCGCCACGGTCTCGCGGATGAAGGGGAACTCCTCGCTGGTGGCCGGCCGGATCTCGTGGGACGGGAGCGCGGTTTCCGTAGTCACCGTCTCATTGTATCGCAGGGCCGCCGGCCACGGCTTTCGAAATCCGGGACGATGCCCTAGAATACGCCTGTATCCGCGGTCTGTTTCGCGAAGGAGGTTCCCGTGCCCACCTACGTAGTGCTCTACAAGTTCACCGACCAGGGTCTGAAGAGCATCAAGGACACCGTACGCCGCGCCCGCGAGGTCCGCGCCGAGAACGAGAAGCGAGGCTTCAAGGTTATCGGCACCTACTGGACGCAGGGGCAGTACGATATCGTCTCCATCGTGGACGCGCCCAGCGAGGACGCGATGCTGGCCGGGCTGTTCAACATCGCCGCGACGGGGAACGTGCACAGCGAGACGCTGCGGGCCCACACCGAGGCGGAGATGGAGAAGGCACTCCAGGCCGGCTAGCGCCTCACCTCCCCAGCCACAGGTCCACCGGACGGCGTGCCTTCGTCTCGAACGGCAGCGCCACGCGCTGGCCCGTGCCCGCCGACTCGTAGGC
>JADFNQ010000087.1 GCA_022563285.1 Chloroflexota bacterium
TCGTCCCGCTGCACACGCACCCGCACGAGCAGACCGGCTACCTGGTCTCCGGCCGCTTCCTGTTCGAGCTGGGCGACGAGAAGCGCGAGCTGGGAGCCGGCGACTGCTGGCTAGTCCCCTCCAACGTCCCCCACCAGGTCACCGCCCTGGAGGCCAGCGTCTTCATCGATGTCTTCTCCCCGCCGCGGGAGGAGTACCGGTAGCGCGGCGGGCGGCCTCTTCCACGACGCCCCGCCATGCCCTAATATGGGGCCGTGCTAGCCACTCCGTCCGGACGGACGCCCGCTACGCGCGTCGGCGTCTGGGCGGCCCCAGTGGCCGCCCGGGCCGAACGACCAGACTCGCCGCCGTCCGCCCCTATCCGCCGTCCCGTCCGATGATCGAGCGCTACACCAGGCCCGAGATGGGCCGCATCTGGTCCGAGCAGAACAAGTACGACAAGTGGCTCCGGGTCGAGCTGGCCGTCTGCGAGGCCTGGGCCGAGCGGGGCGCCATCCCCAAAGACGCCCTCCCCAAGCTCCGCAACGCCCGCTACGACCTCGACGCCATCTCCCGCTACCTGCCGGAGATGCACCACGACATGACCGTCTTCCTCCGGTCGCTGTCGGATTCCCTCGGGCCGGAGTCGCGCTACATCCACCTGGGTCTGACCTCTCAGGACGTCATGGACACCGGCCTCGCCCTGCAGCTCATCGAGGCCACGGAGCTGCTGGAGGGAGACCTGCGCGCCCTGGCGGAGGCCGTCCGTGAGAGAGCGCGGGAGCACAAGGAGACGCTCTGTGTCGGCCGCACACACGGCGTCCACGCCGAGCCCACCACATTCGGTCTGAAGCTCGCCGCCTGGTGGGACGAGCTGCGCCGCCAGACGCACCGCCTCACCCAGGCGAAGGAGACGGTGTCCGTGGGCAAGATTAGCGGCACCGTGGGCACCCACGCCACCGTTCCGCCGGACATCGAGGCCGACGTCTGTGGACGCCTCGGCCTGCTGCCGGAGCCCGTCTCCACCCAGGTGGTCCACCGCGACCGGCACGCGCAGTACGTCTCGACGCTGGCCCTCATCGCGGCCAGCCTGGAGAGGTTCGCCACCGAGATCCGCCACCTCCAGCGGACGGAGGTGCTGGAGGCGGAGGAGCCGTTCGCGGAGGGCCAGACGGGCTCCTCGGCCATGCCCCATAAGCGCAACCCTGAGAAGTGCGAGCGCATCTGCGGCCTGGCCCGCCTCTTCCGCGGCTACACCACCGCCGCCCTGGAGAACGTGGCCCTCTGGCACGAGCGCGACATCTCCCACTCGTCCGTGGAGCGGATCATCCTCCCGGACGCCTGCACCCTGCTGGACTACATGCTGGACCTGTTCACCGGCATCATCCGCGGCCTGCGGGTCTACCCGGAGAACATGCGGCGCAACCTGGAGCTGACCCAGGGGCTGGTCTTCTCCCAGCGCGTCCTGCTGGCCCTCATCGATAAGGGGCTGGGCCGACAGGAGGCGTACAAGCTGGTGCAGAAGAACGCCATGCAAGCCTGGGAGGCAGACGCCCGCAGGGAGCGTACGCCCTTCCTGGACCTCCTGTGCGAAGACGAGGAGGTGCAGCGCCACATCTCCCGTGACGAGCTCGCCTCCCTGTTCGACTACCGGTTCTATCTCCAGCACGTGGACGACAGCTTCCGGAGGGTAGGTCTGTAGCTGCAGGGCTTCAGCCCTGCCGAGAGTGATGAAACTACGACAGTCGCCCCGACTAAAAGACTTCACCTACGGTGGGCCATACGCCTACAACCTCACGTTCGTAACTAGACAAAGACTGCCTACCTTCAAAGCAGCCGCCGTCGCAGAGACGTGCCTTGAGAGCCTGAACGCTGCTTGTGGCCGATACGGGTTTAGTACTCTCGCCTACTGCTTCATGCCTGACCATCTCCACCTTCTGCTCGCCGGCAGAGAAGGATCATCCTTGCAGGATTTCGCCCGCTACTTCAAGCAGATATCCAGCTACCGCTTCAAACGCGAGCATGGCACCAGACTCTGGCAAATCAGCTATTATGACCACGTGGTGCAAAGGAACGAGGACGTTGAGCAGATCGCCACGTACATCTGGGATAACCCCGTGAGGGCGGGCCTGGCGGAGAGTAGGCTTGACTATGTGTTTTCCGGGCCGCGAGAGCGTATGGAGCAGGCCTAAAGGCCTGCAGCTACAAGTGGACGATAGCCGCTGGAGGATAGGATTGAGATGACGGTGAATAAAGCGATTGAGTTCAGCGCCAAAGAGAAACCTTGTGGGTGGACGGCGTGGGATGAGGATCAAGGAGCAAAGAAGTGGACACCCAACACAGCAAGAGACCTTTGAATACCGGGCAGTCAACCTCGGAGAATTACGCGAACGGGTGACTGTCGTCATCGAAGCCAAGTTAAGGGACGGAAGTCAGTTGCAGATAAACGGGCAGCAGCGGTTGGTTGTCGATTCTGAGGTTCCACCGAAGGCCGAGTCAAGCGACAAGCTTACCTTTCATCTCAGCCGACCGGATGGACTAGAAGATTTGCTGGGTGCCGAGTTTCAATTGACGGCGGTAGCATACTGCCGCGATGTAGAGGTCGGCCGAGCCATCTTTCAGAGACAAGTAAAGTTCTCGTCCTAGGAAGGGACTCCTATGACCGCTTCCATCCTCACCGAGAGCACCGTGGACCTGCCGCTCTACGCCCGCGGCAAGGTGCGCGACATCTACGACCTTGGCGACGAGCTGCTCATCGTTGCGACTGACCGCATCTCCGCCTTCGACGTGGTTCTGCCCACCGGCATCCCCGATAAGGGGCTAGTCCTCACCCAGCTCTCCGCCTTCTGGTTTGAGAAGACGGGCGATATCGTTCCCAACCACTTCATCCGCCTCGTGGATGACACCCGGATGGAGGGTGTGCCAACGGAGCTGCCGCGCGAGCTGATCGGACGGGCGATGCTCGTGCACAAGACGCAGCGGCTGGACGTAGAGTGCATCGTGCGGGGGTACGCGGTGCTGGGGAGCGCTGGCTGGGCCGAATACCATGAGACGGGCAGCATCAGCGGGGTGAAGCTTCCGCCGGGCCTAAAGGAAGCGCAGGAGCTGTTCGAGCCGGTGTACACCCCCACGACGAAGGCCGAGGAGGGTCACGACGAGAACATGACCTTCGAGCAGACCGTGGAGCTGGTCGGTGAGCAGGCGGCCAACGCCATCGCCGTGCGCTCCCTGGCCGTCTACCGCTTCGGGCGCGACTACGCCCGCGAGCGGGGGATCATCATCGCCGACACGAAGTTCGAGTTCGGCCGGCTGGACGATGAGGTCATCCTCATCGACGAGTGCCTGACGCCGGACTCCAGCCGCTTCTGGCCCGCCGACCAGCACAGGACCGGCCAGCCCCAACCCAGCTTCGACAAGCAGTACGTCCGCGACTACCTCACCGAGGTCGGCTGGGACCGCAGGCCTCCCGCGCCCGAGCTCCCGGCGGAGGTCGCCGCCAGGACGGGCGAGAAGTACCGCGAGGCGTTCCACCGCCTGACCGGCCGTGAACTGGTCCGGCCGTAGACGCGTTTGACGGCCCCTTCCGCACACGATAGAATGCGGGCGCCTACGCTCCCCGAGGACCAAGCATGACCGCGCCGATCTCCGCAGACGTCGAAGCCTTCCTCAGCCAGCCTCACGTGGCCGCCCTGGCCACCGTACGCCCCGATGGACGCCCGCACGTCACCCCCGTCTGGTTCGACTTTGACGGCAAAGATTTCATGGTCGCCACTTTCCGCATCACTCAGAAGCTGCAGAACGTATCGCGCAAGGGGTTCGCCGCCCTCTCCATCTTCACCCCCGAGCCACCCTATCGAAACGTAATCGTCGAAGGTACGGCCCGCGTCGGCAGCCCCGTGGACAACGTCTGGCGGGAGCGCGTGGCCATCCGCTACCTGGGCGAGCACGCCGGCCGCGTCTACGTCCGGGAGACCGCCGACTGGGACGTGATCGCCATCCACATCCGGCCCACGCGCTGGACGTCCAGCGGCTTCTCCGAAAGCTAGAGGGAGTGCAACCATGACCCAGAGCACGGATATCCGGGAGCAGGCGCTGGCCTACATGCGCCACCAGGCCGCCAAGAGCATGGGCGACCTTGCCGTCCTGATGGAGCGCACCGCCGCCGAATGCGCCCGCTGCCTGGAGGGGTTAAGCGAAGAGCAGTCGATCTTCAAGTACGACGAAGAGTGGTGCATAAAAGAGGTGCTGGGCCACATGCTCGAGTCCGGAAAGGGCGTGAACCGCGAGATCGCCAACTTAGTGGAGGACAACGCTCCTTCGAGGGAGGCCCGCATGGGCCTCGTTTCCGAGGCCGGTCGCCCCATCGAGGAGCTGCGGCAGGCACTCGCCGACCTGTGGTCGGTCACGGGCCGTCTGGTCGCCTCCCTGCCGGAAGGCGGCAAACTGGACAGGACATGGCAGCACCCCTTCTTCGGCCCGCTGAACTTCAAGGAGTGGATCGCCTTTCAGCGCCTCCACGCTATGGACCACGTCCAGCAGATGGAGAAGGTCAAGGCCCACCCGGACTACCCGAAGGGCTAGCGCCATGTACCTCGCCCGCGTCTACGTTACGCTCAAGCCCACCGTGAACGACCCGCAGGGGCTGACTATCCGCGGCGCCCTCCACTCCCTGGGGTTCGAGGACGTGGAGTCCGTACGCGCCGGCAAGTACCTGGAGGTCCACGTGGATGCCAAGGACCGCGCGAAGGCGGAGAAGCAGGTCACGGAGATGTGCCGCAAGCTGCTGGCCAACCCTGTGATCGAGGACTACCGCTTCGAGCTGGAGGAGCTGGCGAGGGCGTAGGCGACCACCAGCGCCGCTCACCCTGAGCCAATCGAAGGGTCTACCGACCGGGGCCTACAGCGCTTCCTTCGTGCTGGGGATCTCGCCCGCGATCCGCGGGTCGATAGTCACGGCCTGCCGCAGCGACAGCGCCAGCGCTTTGAACCCGGCCTCCACCCGGTGATGGTCGTTCTCGCCCGCCAGCTCCCGCACGTGCAGGTTGAGCCGGCCCTCGCTGGCGAATGCGGCCAGGAAGTGCTCAATGTTCTCTGTGGGGAGCTGCCCCAGCAGCTCCCGCTCGAATTTGAACTGGATGCCGGCGTGGCCGCGGCCGCCCAAGTCCACCGCCACCAGCACCAGCGCCTCGTCCAGGGGCACGATCGCGTGCCCGAAGCGGGCGATGCCCCGCCGCTCGCCCAGCGCCTGGTCCAGCGCCTGCCCCAGCACCAGCCCCACATCCTCCACCAGGTGGTGTGGGTCGCGCTCAATGTCGCCCTTCGCCTCCACGGTTATGTCGAACAGGCCGTGCCGGGCCAGCTGCTCCAGCATGTGGTCCAGCATGCCGATGCCGGTGGACACCTGATAGCGGCCGCTGCCCTCCAGCGTCAGCTCCACCGATACGTCCGTCTCCCGCGTCTGTCTGCGTACGACGGCCCTGCGGGCACTCGCGTCAGACAACGGCGGCTCCGATCTCAGCCAGCGCCTCCACCAGGCGGTCCGTGTCCTTCGGCCGGCCCACGCTGAACCGCAGGCAGCCGCGCACGCCGGGCGAGTCGAAGTGGCGCACGAGCACCCCTCGCTCCCGGAGCTGCGCCTGCACCTCCGTCGCCGAGCGGCCCTCCACCTGGCAGAGCAGGAAGTTGGCGCGCGAGGGGTAGACACGCAGCCAGGGGAACCCGGTCAGGCGCTCCGCCATACGCTCCCGCTCGTCAACGATCAGCTTGACGTTTTCGGTCAACGCTGCCCTGTCCTCGAGGGAAGCGAGCACCGCCGCCTGCGCCGCCACGTTCATGTTGTAAGGCATCTTAATCTTGCGTATGGTTTCCGCCACGGCAGGGGAAAACACCCCGTATCCCGCTCTCAACCCCGCCAGCCCCGCCCACTTACTGAACGTCCGCGTCACAATTAGGTTATCGTGCTCAGCCGCCAGCGCCAGGAAGCTGCCATCCGCGAACTCCGCATACGCCTCGTCTACCAGGACCACCGCATCGTGCGCGAGGAGCCGCTCCAACTCCTCGATAGCGACGGCGTTGCCCGTCGGGTTGTTCGGCGAGGCGAGGAAGATCAGCTTGGCGCCGGCCGCCAGCGCCTTCTCCATCGGCTCAAGGTCCAGCATGAAGTCCTCGCGGCGGGGAACCTCCACGACCTGCGCGCCATAGGTGCGGGCGACAAACT
>JADFNQ010000088.1 GCA_022563285.1 Chloroflexota bacterium
CCCCGCATGGTCATACACAGGTGCTCCGCCTCGATGACCACGGCGACGCCGTCCGGCGAGAGCCCCTCCGTGATGGCGTCCGCGATCTGGCCGGTCAGGCGCTCCTGCATCTGCGGGCGGCGGGCGAGGATATCCACCACGCGGGCGATCTTGCTGGCACCCACGATGCGCCCGGCCGGTACGTAACCCACGTGGGCCTGGCCGTGGAAGGGCAGGAAGTGATGCTCGCAGAGGGAGTAGAAGGGGATGTTCTTGAGGATGACCATCTCCCGATGGGACTCCTGGAAGCCGGTGGAGAGGACATCCAGAGGGTCCTGGTGGAGGCCAGCGAACAGCTCTTCGTACGTCTCGGCGATGCGGCGGGGCGTATCCAGGAGCCCCTCCCTGGAGGGGTCCTCGCCGATCGCCTCGATGATGCGCCGTACGGCGTCACGCACTGCGGCCTGGTCAACGGTCTCGAAGGTCGCTCTCACTCTACTGAATCCTTACGTCAGCACTGGTCCCGTGGTTTGCGGGTGGGGGCGGGTACATTCTAGCAGCAAGCGGCGGCGGGGAGAAATCGGCAAGGTGGGGGAGGCATGCCTCGCCCCTACGTGAGGGCCATCGCCCGCTCCACGGCGGCCAGCTCGGCCGGGACGTCGGTCATCTCCGCTTCGATCGCCAGCGCGGTCTCCGGGTCTTTCAGGCCGTGGCCGGTGATTATGCAGACGACGGTCTTGTCGGCGATGTCCAGCTCCGGCGTCCCCTTCGACTGCTTCGCGCTCAGGGCATGCTTGAGTAGGCCCGCCACACAGGCCGCCGAGGCCGGCTCGGCGAAGATCCCCTCTTCCTGGGCGAGCAGACGGTAGGCGTCCATAATCTCCTCGTCGGTCACGGCTTCGATGGCGCCGCCGGACTCATCCCTGGCGGCGAGCGCCCCCTTCCAGCTGGCCGGGTTGCCGATGCGGATGGCAGAGGCGACGGTCTCCGGCTGCTCCACCGGCTCGCCGCGGACTATGGGAGCGGCGCCGGCGGCCTGCCAGCCCATTATCCGAGGTTTCCGGGCGGCAAGCTCCGCCTGATAGTACTCCACGAAGCCGAGCCAGTAGGCGGTTATGTTCCCCGCGTTGCCCACGGGTATGAACAGGATGTCCGGGGCGTCAGCCAGAGCGTCCACGATCTCGAAGGCGGCGGTCTTCTGTCCCTGAATGCGGTTAGGGTTGACGGAGTTGACGATCGCCACCGGGTGACGCCGGCTGATCTCGCGGGCGATCTCCAGGGCGGTGTCGAAGTTGCCCTGGAGGGCGAGGACGCGGGCGCCGTGAGCGACCGCCTGGGCGAGCTTGCCGCGGGCGATGTTGTCGCGGGGGACCAGGACGAAGGCCTCCAGGCCGCAGTGGGCGGCATAGGCGGCCGCCGAGGCGCTGGTGTTGCCGGTGGAGGCGCAGAGCACGGCCCGCGCCCCCTCCTCCATCGCCTTGGCCACGGCGACGACCATACCGCGGTCCTTGAAGGAGCCGGTGGGGTTGCACATCTCCAGCTTGAAGTAGAGGCGGCGGCAGCCTACCCGTTCGCCCAGGCGGCGGGAGAGCACGAGGGGCGTTTCGCCCTCCCCCAGACAGAGCATGGGGGTCGCATCGGTGATGGGAAGACGGTCTCGGTAGCGGCGGAGGATCCCCTCGCGGGCGCTATTGCTCACGGTTGAGCTCACTGCGGCTCAGCTCCTTGATCTCCTGGGCCAGCGCCTCCGCCTGGCGACGGCGCTGCCTCTCAATGGTGTGGGTCAGCCGCTTGAGCTGGTCGAACACCGCCTCACGCTGCTGTTTCAGATCCTCCGCTATCTCCAGGAGACGGGTGGCCTGGCCCTGGGTGCGCTGGTCGAGGCGGGCCAGGCCCTGGACGAACTCGGCGGTCCGATCCGTGAGCCCGTCAGCGGACGCCTCTACCTTGACCAACCGCTCGCTCACCTGCTGTCGTTCGAAGCGGGCGCGGTCGAGCTGCTCCTTGATCTCCAGCGGCAGGCTGAGATGCGCCTCGAACTTATCGACCCTCTCCGCTTCGCGGCGGGTCTTCTCCTCGTACAGGCTTACCCTCTCCTCCAGCTCTCCGTCACGCTTGCGGAGGGCCTCTGCGTCTCCCGCGAGGGCGTCGAGCTGGTGCTCCAGGCGCAGGGCGGTCTCCAGATTACGGGCGCCGCGGCTGGTAAGCTCCTCGATATCGCGGCTCAGGGCCTGCTGGCCCAGGCGGAGCTCCGCCACCGCCTCCTCGAAGCGACGCAGGGACTCCTCCAGGAGCTGGACGCGGCTCTCAAACTGGCCCACGGAGGTCGCGGCCGCCTCCGTTCGCTTCAGCACGTCGGCCCGCTCCTGGCGCTCACGCTCAAGGTCGGACTGCCGCTTACGGATCTGCTCCTCCGTCCGGCCGGCGATGATGTTCTGCCGGTCCTGAAGCCCGTCCGTCTGGCTGCGTAGCTGGCGGATCTCTTCCTGGATGCCGGTAAGGGCGGCAGCCGCCCCGCCAGCGTCGCCGCCGCCCTGCTCCAGCTTGCTCAGGCCGCTGTCCAGGTTCCGTATCTGGATCAGGGCCTGCTTCAGCTCATGCTCTACCTTCTGGACAGCGGCCTTTATCTTGCCAAGCTCCTCGTCCAGCCACTGCAGCCGGCCCTCCGCGGAGGCCTCCTTCTTCTCCACTCTCATGTCAGCCGTCCACTCTCAACAGGTTGCCGACGCTGACCACGTCCGGGAGGTCGCGGACCTGCACCAGGGTCGCCTGGACGGCCTCCTCCCGGGCCGGATGGGTCATGACGACCAGCTCCGCGGTCTGGGCCGCTTCGTCCGCCTCCTTCTGGATGACGGAGGCGATGCTCACCTGGTGGTCGCCGAAGGCGCGGGCGATTCCGGCGAGAACGCTTGGGCGGTCGGCCACCTCCAGGCGGATATAGTAGCGGGTCACGAGCTCGGCGAGGGGCCTGACCGCCACCTCCGCCGTGTAGCGCCAGGGGAAAGGCCGACCGCCCAGGACGAGGGCGCGGGCGGCCTCCAGGACGTCCGCCATGACGGCAGAGGTGGTGGGTAGAGACCCCGCTCCGGCGCCCTGGAACAGGACGCGACCGGTGAGGTCGCCCTCTATCTCCACTGCGTTGAGGACGCCGTCAACCTTGGCCAGGAGTTCGTCCTCCGGAACCAGGGTTGGATGGACCAGCACCTGCAAGGACGAGTCCTCGAGGCGGGCCACAGCCAGGAGCTTGATGGCGTAGCCAAGCTCGCGGGCGTAGCGGAAATCGCGCGCCGCCAGGCCGCCGATGCCCTCGCGGCAGATCTCTTCGGGACCGACACGAGTGTGGAAGGCCAGGCTGGCGAGGATCGCCAGCTTGTAAGCGGCGTCGTGCCCATCGATGTCGTTGGTCGGGTCAGCCTCAGCGTAGCCAAGCTGCTGCGCCTGGGCCAGGGCGGTGTCGAAGTCCAAGCCATCACGGCTCATACAGGTCAGAATGTAGTTGGTGGTGCCGTTGATAATGGCGCGGACGCAGGATATGTCGTTGGCGGAGAGGTCGCGCTTAAGGGGAGAGATGATGGGGATACCGCCGCCCACGCTGGCCTCGTAGAGGATGTCTACTCCCCTCTCGGCGGCCAGGGCCAGGAGCTCCGACCCGTGTTTGGCCATCACCTCCTTGTTGGCCGTCACCACATAGCGGCCGCGAGAGAGGGAGTCCTTGATGAGATCGTAGGCGGGATGCTCGCCGCCCAGCAGCTCAACGACGATGTCCACATCGCCGGAGAGCGCCTCCTCGGGGTCCGCCGTCAGGAGGCCCGGGTCGACCTTGATCTCTCGCTCCTTCTCCAGGTGACGTACGAGCACGCGGCGTAGGGCGAGGGAGGCGCCGACGCGTTGGGAGTATGTGTCAGCCCTCTCGCTGATGGCACGGGCGACGCCGCCTCCGACGACCCCGAGCCCCAACAGGACGACATTCACTTGGTTAGGCACCGCACCGCCACCGCTAGCCACGGGCGCTATCGACGGCCCAGTTGATCTTGTCAGGGTCACCGTCGGTCAGGTCCATGTTGTTGACGATGGACAGGGGCTCCATCTTCTCCGCAACCCAATCATCTAGGAGGCGGCCGGACAGCACCTCTTCCTGGTCCTCCTCCACCGGACGCTCGTTGTCCTTCTCCAGCATCTCGATGACCGCCACGCCGCTCACGGTGGGGATGGTGATCGTCTTGCCGGGTTCCAGAGCAAACACCAAGTCCTCCGTGGAGGCGTCCAGCACGCCCCGCGGTACCCAACCCAACTCGCCCCCGTTCTCCTTGTTCGCCACGTCCAGGTTGAAGTCCTCCGCGGCCAGGGCGGCGAAGTCCCCGCCGCTCTCGATCTCGGCCACAAGCTCATCCGCCCTCTCTTGCTCGCTGACCACGATCTGGCGGTAGCGCACGGACTCCACCGATTTCGGAACCTGCTCCAGGAACTCGTCCTGCAGCTTGCTCTCGAGCACGGCTGCCTCCATCATCTGGCGGTAATCCGGCTCCGAGATGCCGGTGCGGGCCAGCTCCTGCTGGAAGACGAGATCGAAGCTTTCATCGTCGGCGGCGATGCCCAGACGGGAGGCGATCTCCTCCAGTATCTCTTCCTCCGTGGCCGCAACGTCCAGCTCCCCGGCGAAGCGGCGCACTATCTCCTCCCTGATGACGAGATTAGAAACGGCGTCTAGGACACCGGCGCGCTGACGGACATCGGTCGCCTGTCCGCCGTTCTGGTTGAGGAACATCGTCACACGGCTGGCGAAGTAGTCCAGCCGGAAGCGCGTATCCTCCACCTGGACAGCGGTTGAGCCGGGACGGCCGCGCTTCTCCAGTTCCTCTGACCCAAAAGCGAAAGCGACGATTCCCAGCACCACCAAGATCACCAGGACAGCGCCCACCGCTCCGTAGAACTGAGGGCCCCTTCCCAGAACACGGCTGCCGATGGCGCCCCTGGGGTGCTCCCAGGCGGGCGTGGGTATCTTCGCCTGCCGGCGCCTCTTAGCCACGCGCCGCCTCCTCCTTCCAGATCCAGGGTCGGGAACACATCATCGGGTTCAGCGTCCGCCCGAAGCCGAGGGGACTGACGCTACCGAACCGGGGTCACCCCCGTGCGGATATGGCCCGCCGTGTAGGGGAGGAGAGCCAGATGGCGCGCCCGCTTGATCGCCTGCGCCAGCGCCCGCTGGTGCTTTGCGCAGGTCCCCGTCTTGCGGCGCGTCTCGATGCGGCCGCGGTCCGAGACGAAGCGGCGCAGGAAGCCGAACTCCTTGTAGTCCACATGGGTCATCTTTTCCACGCACATGACGCAGGGGCGCCGGCGGCCACGTCCGCGCCGCCACGGCCGGGAGCCCTGACCGCCGCCCGTCTCCCGCTGCTGCGCAGCGGGAGACGCCGCCGGGCGCTCAGCTGGGCGCTCAGCAGGGCGCTCCTTCGTGCCTTCAGCGGCGGCGGATTCGCGTGAACGCTCGATCGCTTCGGCCAACGCTGCGGTGGCCTCCTGAGGGTCAGTTGCCAAACTGACGGCCGTCATCACGGCGATTCCGAACGCGCCTGCCTCAAATACGCCTGCCACGCGCGCCGGTGTGATTCCAGCCCGGGTGACCCCGCTCAATTACCACGGGCGGAGCGCCGGCGAAGACCGGATCCAGCGGCGGGTCACCGTTGATGAAGAACAGTTGAACAAGAACGTCATCCTGAAAATCGTTCGTCAACTCGATAAAGGTATCCTGAACGAGTCTTCCGTTGACGTCCCATTTGATCTCGACTTTCGGCCAGAACAGAACACTTCCCTTCTTGGTGGTGGAAGTACGGCCCGGCTTAGCCGCGACCAGTTCCGCGCCCACGAGGCGAGCCTGGCGGAGCTGCGTACAACCGACATCCCGATCATGACGTTCTGGCAGCTACGGCGCATCGACGGCACGCCCGGCTCCCTCCGGGCTTTCAATGAGACCTTCGCCGCCCATAAGCCACCCAAAACCGATCCATGATCCCAACGCAACCGGATTGGCGCTTGCCACGGCGGGAATGGGATTATCGGTCTCCGAACCGGCAATTGTGCTCAGTCCGAGGCGAGGCGCGCCCACACCTTGATCTGCTTATCCCACTCGAGACCCTTCGGCAGCTCCGGCCGCAATTTTAGATACTGCATCGTCTTCTC
>JADFNQ010000089.1 GCA_022563285.1 Chloroflexota bacterium
TCTGGGTACAGTGGCGGGACATCGCCATCATCGTCGTGCCGCCGCCCTCCGAGGTGCTAGAGCGGTTCCTGGACGACCCCGCTTTCTTCTGGCGCGAAGGCGCCTGGACGCTGTACGAGGCGACGCTCGGCCTCCTCCTGGGCTCATCCTTCGCAATCGCCCTGGCGATAGCGATGGCCCACTCCCGCCTGACGGAGCGGGCTCTGTTCCCGCTGGCGATAATCATCAAGGTCACGCCCATCGTGGCGGTGGCGCCGGTGCTGGTCATCATGTTCGGCTTTGGCACCACGCCCAAGGTCCTCGTCGCCGCCCTGCTCTCCTTCTTCCCCATGCTGGTCAACGCCATGACCGGCTTTCGCGATGTCAGCCCCGGAGCGCTGGAGTTCATGCGCTCTCTTCGCGCCTCCCCCTGGCAGCTCTTCTGGAAGCTGCGGCTCCCCAGCGCCCTGCCCTACCTGTTCGCCGCCCTCAAGGTGACGTACCCCCTGGCCCTCATCGGCGCCGTAGTCGCCGAGTGGTTCACCGGCGACCGTGGCCTGGGGCTGGTGATCTTCGTGGCCAACTCCAACCTGGACACGCCCACCCTGTTCGCCGCCGTCGGCGTCCTCGCCCTCACCGGCGTCACCCTCAACATCCTCCTATACCTGGCCGAGCGACGCCTCCTCTTCTGGCATGAGACGATCCGCACATTCCGATAGGAGCCCGGTAGGAGGAATCAAGTGCCCCCCAGCATAATCCGTCCGCTCCTCGCCGCCCTGCTGCCGCTGCTCCTCGCCGTGCTTCTGGCCGCCTGCGACAACGGCGGCGATGGCCCGACGTCGGCCGACAAGGTAACGTTCATGGCCGGCTTCAAGCCCCAGGCCAACCTGCCCTTCGTCGGCGCCTACGTGGCCCAGGAGAAGGGGTTCTTCGCGGAGCAGGACCTGGAGGTGGATATCAAGCACGTCAGCACACCCGGCGAGAACTTCCGGTTCCTGAGCCTGGGCGAGGTGCAGTTCTCTACCGGCGATGCCGCCACCATCATCGAGCGCGCGGGCGACGACCCGCCCCTGGGCATCATCGCCATCGCCCTGATCGGACAGCGGGGCCAGCAGGGGTTCGCCGTCCTCGCCGACTCCGGCATCGAGACGCCCGCGGACTGGGCCGGAAAGCGGGCCGGCTACAAGGGCACCCAGCCCACGCCCGACTTCCTGGCGATCCTCAACGCCAGCGGGATCGATCCCAGCGAGGTGGAGACGGTGCGCGTCGGCTTCTCCCCCCAAGTGCTCACCGAGGGCGAGGTGGACATCTTCCCCCTCTTCCTCTCCAACGAGCCGTACACCCTCAACGAGCTGGGCTACGAGCTGACCCTGTTCGAGGCGGCGGACTTCGGGGCGCCCACCCTGGGCCTCACCTACGTGACCACCCAGGAGTACCTTACCGAGAACCCGGACATCGTCCTCCGCTTCCTCAAGGCCGTCCTCCGCGGCATCGAGTACGCCCGCGATAACCGCGACGAGGCGATCGATACCGTCCTCCGGTTCGCGACCCAGGAGGACCCCAACCACATGCGGTTCATGATGAACACAGAGCTGGACGCGTCCCTCAGCGACCTAACCGACGAGTTCGGCGCCGGCTGGATGACCGGCGACCAGTGGCAGGCGCTGCACGACTATCTGGTGGAGTTCGGCGGCATCCCTGCGCCCCTGGCCGACGTGTCCGTCACCTACGACGACGGGTTCGTCCAGCAGGCGTACGAGGACGGCGAGCTCGTCTGGCCGTAGACGGCAGCGTTGCGTATCGTTGACCGCCCGCTGCCGTGCCTGCAGAGGCGCAGCGGGGCGAGGTGTGACCGCCGCCCTTCGACAGGTTCAGGGTGAGCGGTTAGTATATCTGCTCATAGTGAGCCTGAATGAATCCGCTCGTGGTGAGCCTGTCGAACCATGAGCGGGGGCGCCGCTGCGCGAGCTGTAGGCACCACCGTAGGGGCGCAGCACGCTGCGCCCCTACCCCTGTGCGACAATAGCCGCGCTATAATAGAAGCGTCCTCTTCGGCCCGCCGCCCCGCTCCATACTATGCGCCGCCGTCTGCTCGCCGCCTACCTCGCCTTTCTCGCCCTCGTCATCCTCAGCGCGACCGCCGGTGGAGTCTTCCTGTTCCGCGACTTCTCCTCCGACGACCCGATAGACGCCGTCGCCAACCGCAACGCCTACGACGTCCTGGGCTGGGAGCTGCGCCACCTCCCCCAGAAGTGGCTGTATAAGCTCGCCACCGTGTTCGACGGCGGCCGTAGCCGCGCCGACGAGGACGCCCTCCTCAGCCGCTACTTCGAGCTGACGGCCGACATCCGCAGCCTGGAGCGCGATGGCTCGGACGCCGACCGGCTGGCGGAATCCCGCCGGGAACGTGACGCCATCGAAAACGATGTGGAGGAGACGCTGGAGAGCCGTATCAGCGACTTCCTGCGCGACGAGGGGTTCGTCATGAACCCGCCCCTCTTCTCCGACATCGACCTCTTCTTCCCGCCCCTGGACTTCGAGCTCGATAGGCCGCCCAAGGTGCTGGCCGTCTCCCCCCGTGACCGCATCGAGCTGGACCGTAATTATCTCCTCGATCCCGGCCTGGGGACGGAGGCCGTCGCCGCCGTCGAGAGCGAGACGGAGGAGAGCGGCGTCTCCGCCCTCGTCGTCAACACCGGCGGCGTCGCCACCTACCCCAGCGTCATCCCTGAGCTCGCCTCCTACCGCAGCATGGTGGAGACCGTCATCCACGAATGGCTCCACCAGTACCTCGTCTTCTACCCCCTGGGCCGCAGCTACTTCAGCGGCCGCGAGACGCGCACCCTGAACGAGACTGTCGCCAACCTCGCCGGGGACGAGCTGGCGGAGATGTTCGTGGAGCGCTACGGCTCGCCGGTCCCCCCACCGCCGCCGCGCCAGACCTCCGGTGAGTTCGACTTCCGGACGGAGATGCGCGCCCTCCGCCTGCGCGTGGACGAGCTGCTGGCTGAAGGACGAATCCAGGAGGCGGAGCGGTTGATGGAAGAGAAGCGGGACGAGTTCGAGGCGCAGGGGGTATACATCCGCCGCATCAATCAGGCCTACTTCGCCTTCTTCGGCTTCTACGCCGACACGCCCAGCTCCATCGACCCCATCGGGCCCAAGCTAGTGCGCCTGCGCGATCGCGCCGGCAGCGTCGTCGAGTTCGTGCGGCTGGCCCGGGGCCTCACCAGCGAGTCGGACCTGGACCGCCAGCTCGCCGGGGTCTAGGCGGGCCGCGATGTCCCCCGCTTAGGGGATTGCGCTACCTCAGCCTCGTTCGGACGTCGGCCCCTCCGCCGCGGATGACGAGAGCTCCTCATCTGCGGATGGCGGGCTGCGGCGGTTCTCCCGCTCGGCGCGCTCCTTGGCCGTGCGGAGAAGCCCCTCGGTGATATCCTCCAGGTCGTCCAGCTCCTCCACCGTCAGCTCGTCGACGCGTTGCAGGTAGTAGGTCACCGTGTCCGTGAACATCTGCTTGGGCCGTCGCCAGGATAGGATGAAGTAGGAGCTGAAGGCGGCGATCACGCTTCCGAAGAACAGGCCGACGCTGAGGACGGTGTAGATGGACCCGATGGTGCGACCCCCCGTAGTCTGGAGCACGACCTCGCTGTGCCCCACCGTGGTGAACGCAGATACCGCCCACCACAGTCCCACCCAGTAAGAGGTGACCTGGGAATTGTCTGCCGCCTTCTCAAGGAAGAAGACGGGGATCGGCGCGAGCGCCACCAGAAGGGCAAGGAACGTGATAATCGGCAGGATCGGCGTCTGAGTAAAGATATCCCTGAACAGACCGATCGCAGCTACGAGGGGGCCGCCTACTCCCCGCTCGATGCGGGGAAGGCGGCGCCTGTGCGTGCGCACCCGCAGCACCCGATCGCCCGGCTTTACTGTGCGAATCCGCCGCGGGTCGGTATCCTGTCGCGCTTCGTCAACCATGGCCGTTCATCAGCCTTCCTTCTCAATCTTACTCCCCGACGCGCCTGGAGGCACTGAGGGGACTGTCCCGCCGGCGCCGATTGCTAGGGGAGCATCCCGGAGATGGGTGCAGCCTGTTCTACGCCACCCTAACGGTATAGGGATCGATGACATGATCGAGGTTAGGCTAGCGCGCGTCAAAGGGGCTGGGGCCATCGCTCCAGGAGCCGTTGCCGCCCTACCCAGGGTCAGGGCCCCGTCCATTTCCCTAGCCTCCCTCTCCGGAGGTCTCTTCCGGCAGCGGCGTGGGCGAAATGTCCGGCGTGGGAGTGGGAGTGGGCTCCGGGGTGGGCGTGGTGATGGGCGTGCCGTCCGGCGTGGGCGCCGGGGTGGGAGTGGGCGCCGGGGTGGGCGTGTGCGTGGGGAACTTGGGCACCTTGGGGGTGGGGGTGGCCTCCGGCGTTTCGCTACCGGGCTTGAACGCCCGGCAGGTACCCGGCTTCGTGGGTTGCTCCCCCTCGACGAAGACCTCCGAGCCCCCGCCGCACTTAGCGGACACGATGGCGTCCGGCACCGTGAACTCCGCCTTGGGGATGTTCAGGTACTCATGGGCGCGGGCCATGAACGTCTGCCACATGGGACCGGCCCCGGCGGAGCTGAAGGCGCCCTCGGCCATGGGCGTGTTGTCCGCGTTGCCCATCCAGACATCCACCACCAGGCCGTCCGGCCCCGGCGAGTAGCCCAGCACCACGTTATCGCGGAAGTTCTCGCTGGTTCCCGTCTTGGACGCCGCCGGCCAGCCGAAGGTGAGGCTACTCCAGCTGATAGCGTCTTTGGAGAGGATGTCCGTAATCATGTAGGCGCGCTCCGGCGCTACCACCTGCCGCTCCTCCGGCTCACCGAAATCGTAGAGGACGTTCCGCTCTGAGTCCTCGATCCGGAGCACGGACACCGGATCCAGCTCGCGGAAGCCGTCCGGCAGGTCCTCCAACGTAGGCGTGCCGAACATCTTACCGTTGTTGGCCAGCACGCTGTAGGCGAAGGCCTGATCCAGCATCTTCACCTCGCAGGAGCCCAGGGTGATGGTCGGCCCGCAATCGTTGCGCCTGAGATCGGTGATCCCCAGGCGGTGGGCCGTCCTCTGGAACTCCGTGATCCCCACCTCCATCACCGTGTTCACCGCCGGCACGTTCACCGACTGAGAAAGCGCCTTGCGAACGCTGATGTTACCCAGGTGAGTGAAGTTCCAGTTGTTCACGGCCACCTGGCTGCCGCCCACGTCCAGCTTCAGCGGCGCGTCCCGCACAATGGTCGAAGGCACCCATCCCTGCTCGAACGCAGTCAGGTAGGTGAACGGCTTCATCGATGACCCGTGCGAGCGGGGAGAGTTAACGATGTCCACCTGCCCGGCGATGTCCTCACGGAAGAAGTCGCGGCTGCCCACGTAGGTGAGGATCTCGCCCGTTCCCGCCCGCAGCGCCACCAGCGCGCCGTTGTGTCCTAGGAACGTGGCCTCCTTCTGGCTGATGACATCTTCGACTATCTCCTCGCCTATGCGCTGGAGGCCCATATCTACGGTGGTGGTTATGCGCAGGCCACCCTGGAACACCACCTTCTCGCAGGAGAGGCCGCCGGGCGGATCGAACACCCCCTTTTCGCACATCTTCTGCACCTGATCGCGCACATAGAACACGAAGTGGGGAGCTCGAATGAAGAAGCCCGGCGTCCTATACGTCAGCTCTTCCGCGGCCGCATCGTCCGCCTCCGCCTGGGTGATGTAATCGTGCTTGACCATCAGGTTTAGCACATCCAGCTGCCTCGCCTTGGCGCGGTCCAGGTTGTCCGGCAGAACAGGGGTGTAGAGGCCGGGGGCCTGCGGTAGGCCCGCCAGCAAAGCGGCCTGGGCCAGGGTCAGGTCCTTGGCGGGGACACCGAAGTAGCGCTGGGAGGCCGCTTCCGCACCGTAGGCGAAGTTGCCGTAGTAGATGGAGTTCAGGTACCACTCCAGGATCTGCTCGTCGGAGTGGTTCCGCTTCAGCTCCAGGGCGATCACCGTCTCCTTGACCTTGCGCTCGATGCGGCGGTCGAACCGCTTCTCCGGCTCTATGTAGACGTTCTTCACAAGCTGCTGGGTGATGGAGCTGCCGCCGCTGCCCTCGAAAAAGCCCGGGCCGAACGGTGTTAGGTTCT
>JADFNQ010000090.1 GCA_022563285.1 Chloroflexota bacterium
TAGGGGCCCCGGCGGTTGAGGGGCAGGCCGGTAGGTAGGGTCGCTCTACGTCTGATCTCGGATCGCCTTGAGCTGCTCCAGGTGGGCTTGAGCGTGCTCCACCTCAAGCTCGGCGCGGCTGCGGACGGTGACGGGGCCGCACTCCGGGTGAGTGCCGCCGCGCTCCCACTGCGGGTCCGATAGCCCCTCAAGCTGGTAGGCGAGGCCGCCCCAGAAGGCGCGCAAGGCGGTGCGCACACGGCGAGGGTCATCGCCCCCGTAGTTGCGATCGCGGGCCCAGGCCTCCTGGTCGTACGGCTCCAGCGTTGGCTTGTCCTCCTCCACTAGGCGACGGATGCGGTTCCCCTCCTCCTCGGCGCCGTCACGCAGGTGGCAGCAGACCTCCAGGGCGGACCAGTCGTCCGGGGAGGGACGGCGGCGGAGCTCGTCGTCGGACAGCCCCTGCAGGACCTCCTCGATGAGGTCAGGGACGCTTCGCAGGTAGGCGGTGATCTCGGCGCGGTCCATCAGCGAAAATTATAGCAGCAACACGGGTACGGTATTGGTACTCGTCTACCGCGCGACGATCTCCGGGTGGGCGCTCAGGCGGGCCTCAATCATCGCGAGGTCAGGCGTATTCTCCAGCCCCTGGGCCTCGATGATGAGGGAGGCGGCGCAGTCGGCGAAGCGGCTCGCCTCCCAGGGGTCGTCCGTCTCGCGGTAGCGGATGAGGAAGGCGGTGGCGAACACGTCGCCGGCGCCGGTGAGGTCGACCACCTGGGCGGGGAAGGCGTCGATGTGGCGCCTGGCGCCGCCGTGATAGACGTCGGCGCCGCCCTCGCCGCGGGTGTAGGCCAGCGTGTCGACACGCCCGCTCCAACCCTCGAGCACGGGCTTGGCTCCCGCGGACGGGAGGTCCTCGTCGGAGACGAAGAGGACGTGCGCGGGCCGGAGGAGGGTATCCGCCTGCCATCGTTCGGGCGGCAGGGGATGCACGCGGCCGTCCGCGTCGATCTCCCGCAGCCAGCCCTGGGCGGAGACGCCTATGACGGCCCGCGGAAAGCAGGCGGCGAGCTCATCGTCCACCTCACCGGCCACCGGCCCCAGGAGGACGATCTCCGCCCCGCGCCAGCCCGCCGGCAGCGAGGCGGGATCGATCAGGGAGGCGCGCTGGGGGATTGTCTGGACGCGTCCACGGTCAGTGTAGACGTTGTGGAACTGGGTGGAGCGGGCGGACGGCACCCGCACGATCTCGGTTCTCGGGAGGGCCTCCTCCAGGGGCAGGTCCGGCGCGGCGGCCGTGAGGACGGCGGTGCGCAGGCCCAGGCGGCTGGCGAGGAGGGCGGCGTAGGAGGCGCTGCCGCCGAGGCGCCAGGCCGGTGCTTCCCTCCCCCCGGGCGGGGTGAGGATGTCTTGAACGGTGTGGCCGACGACGAGGAACTGGGGCGGCATCAACCCGCCCTAGGCGGGCCCGGGGTGCGGCCGGCGCGGGTAGATGACCACCTTCCGGCTCTCGCCATCGCCGACGGAGCCGGTGGTCACCGCGCCGTCTTCGGCAAGCACCAGGTGGACGATGCGGCGCTCCGCCGCGGGCATCGGTTCCAGGGTGACGGAGCGGCCGCTCTGGCGCACGCGGTCGGCCATGCGGCGGGCGAGGCCGAGGATGGAGTCCTCGCGGCGGCGCCGGTAGTGCTCGATGTCGACGCTGATGAGGACGCGAGTACCCATCTTGCGGCTCACCATCAGGTTGATCATGTACTGGAGGGCGGCAAGGGTGTTGCCGCGGCGACCGATGAGGAGGCCGAGGTCGTCGCCGGCAACGTCGAGCACGGCGCTGGCGCGGCCGAGGCCGTCGCCGGGGGTTTCCGGGGCTCTCACGGAGACGTCGCCGTCAGTCTCCGTAAAGTCGAGGAACTGCCTCAGATGATCCGCCGCTAGGTCCACCTCCGGGGAGCTGACCTCCTTGACTTCCACCTCGCTCGGCTCTTCACCCTCCAGCTCGGCCTCCGCCATGGGCCTAGCCGTGCCCTCCTCTAGGGCGGTGACGCGCACGCGGGCCTGTTCGCCGCCGATGCCGAACAGCCCCGGCTTGCCGGCGGAGAGGATCTCTATCTCGGCCTGCTGGCGCTTGAGGCCGAGCTCCTCTAGGGCGATGTCGATCGCATCATCGACGCTTTTTGCGCTTACCTCGACGCTTTCCATGGCGAGACCTCACTTCTCGTGCTCTCGGAGGGGCTTCAGTCGTAGTCTCGGTCGTAGTCTCGGTCTCAGTGTCGGCCTCGGCCTCCTCCTGGACATCCGGTTGCAGCTTTGGGCGCTTCTTGGGTTCGGTCGCTGCGGGCGCGGGCATGGGAAGGAGAGTGCGCCAGCTCATGCTCTTGCCGTAGACCGCGAAGCTGGCGAACACCTGGAACACGGTGGAAGTGACCCAGTATACACCGACGCCGCTGGGCAGGCTCAACGTGATCCAGATCATCACCAGGGGCATCATCCAGGTCATCATCTGCTGCTGCTGGTGCTGCTGGGCGGTGGCGGCGGGGGTGACGGAGAGCCGTGTCTGCACGTAGGTGCTGACCCCCACCATCAGGGGCAGTATGAACGTGCTGTCCGACTCCCCCAAATTCAGCCAGAGGAAGGACTGCTCCAGCGGAATCGCGTCGCCGAGGAAGGACCAGGCGTAGATCCGCTGCGATAGTGACACCAGGCTCTCCGGGCTGCCCCCCACGACAGTCGCCAGGGCGCGCCAGAGGGCAAAGAACATCAGCATCTGAATCGCCATCGGCATGAAGCAGCCCAGGGGGTTGACCCCGGACTCGCGGTAGAGCTTCATCGTCTCTTCCTGCCGCCGCTTGGGGTCCTTGTGCTTCTTCTGGATCTCCTGCATTCGCGGCTGGATCTCCTGCATCGCCCGCGTGGACTGGAGCTGGCGCAGGGTGAAGGGGATAGTGACGAAGCGAAGGAGCACGGTAAACAGGATGATGGCGATCCCGAACTGCCCGCCCACCAGGTTAGTGAGCAGCAGCAGGGCGTTGATGAGGGGGTTCATGAGCAGGGTGTTCCAGGCGACACCCGGGCCGAGCACGAAGAAGGCGCCGACGAGGCCCACGATGATGGAGATCATCAGCAGGTTGCCCAGCTTCGGGCGCGCGGCTGCCGGTGCGGCGGGTGCGGATTGGCTCACGGGGTCACCACCCTGACGAATCTCCCGGTGTTGGGGTCCAGCCGGGACAGCTCTCCGCTGGTGGGGTCCTCCAACCGGAACAGGTCTCCGCCCTCGGCGCTTATGAACACCTTCTCCTTCACATCCTCCGCCACCTCCTCTTGGACCGCTTCCTCCAGCACCAGCGGGTTGGAGAGCACCGTCTTATCGATGACCCTCGGCGACCAGGGCAGAGCTGCACCGGTCATCGGGTCGAGTCCGTATACGTTACCATCTCGGTCGACGATGACCAGAGTATCGTCCGTTAGCACGGGGCTGGAGCGAATCCCCTCCTCGGCCTCGAACGACCAAAGCTCATCACCGGTCTCCAGGCTGAGGGCGTAGAGGCGGTCGTCCAGGCTGGGCGCGTACACGGTGCCATCTACCACAAGAGGCCGGCCCCAGAACCAGTTGCCCGCATCGAATGACCAGAGTTCCTCGCCGCTGGCCGCGTCCACGGCATGCAGCTCGCGGTCGATGCCGCCGACGAGGATGGTACCGTCGGCCAGAACGGGGTCCGATATGAGGCCCTGGCCGGCCTCAAACGGCTCCTCCCAGACCGGATTGAACGTCTCGGCGTCAAGGGCGAACAGTTTACCGTTGACGGAGGCGACGTACAGGAGGCCGTCGCTGAGCAGCGGCGCCGCCCATATGCTGTCGCCCGCGTCGAAGAAATTTGACCTCGGCTGTCCGGTCTCCGCGTCCAGCGCGTAGAGGCTGCCTTCGTCAGTGCCGACGAAGAGGGTCTCGATCAACTCATCGATGTAGAGGGCCTCCAGCCCGGCGATGATGTTGTCGTCTGTGTCGAAGCGCCACTTCTCGCTGCCGTCCTCCAGGTTGAGCGCGAACACCTCACCGCTGTAGGCGCCGAAGTAGACGATGTCGCCGCTGACCAGCGGCGTGGTGTAGATCGCCTCCAGGTCTAGCTCGGGGTCTTCCTGCCCGGTGGGGAACGTCCAGAGGCGGGAGAAGTCCTCCGCGTTGAGCGCGGAGAGCTCTCCCTGGTCGGTGCTGGCGAGGAGGAGGCTGTCAGTCACGGCGGGGCCGGCCCAGCCCTCGGGGTTGCTGAACCCCACGCAGCCGGCGGCGGCCAGCAGGGCGAGAGCGAGGACGGGCAGGACGCGCTGCGGGCGGGTGCGTGTTATGCGCCGGATATTCTCCTCCTTAGCGGCCCCCCACGCTCTGGGGCCTCTTGGGCGATAGCCTATCTGATCGCTGCGCGCCTGTCCGCCTAAGGCAGGTCAAGGCACTGGGTCTTGGCCGCCGGGGTTGAACGGGTGGCAGCGAAGGAGGCGCCACGCGGTGAGCAAGCCGCCTTTGACCAGCCCGTGGCGCTCCACCGCCTCGTACCCGTAGTGGGAGCAGGTGGGCTGGAAGCGGCAGGCCGGGGGCCGCGTGGGTGAGACCGACCCCTGGTACCAGCGTATGAGGGCCAGGGTACCGCGCTTCAAGGCCGGTTTCCCTCCTCCGTAGCAGCGGTGTCCTCAATGAGGATACCGGCGCGAGCGAACAGGTTAGCTACCGCTGATTTCAGTTGGTGAAAGTTGGCCTGGGCGGCGGCGGCACGGGCGGAGATGACGACGTCCCAGCCGGGTCTGGTGGTCAGGCTGCGGGCGCCCTCGCGAAGGCGGCGGCGAACACGGTTGCGCACCACCGCCTTGCCCAGTTGCTTACTGGTGACGAATCCGTAGCGGTTGTGTTGGAGCTGATTAGGCACGGTTCTGAGCACTAGCAGGCGGTGGGCCAGGACCCGGCCCTCCTGAAAGACGGCGTCGAAGTCTCTGCGTCTGCGGAGCCGGAGCTGTTTGCGCACGTCCGCGCTAGCGCGGCGGATCGCCCGTTCAGACGGCGAGCCGCCATCGCCCCTTGAGGAACCGACGCTTGAGCATCGCCCGTCCGTTGCGGGTTCTATTTCTGGCCATGAAGCCGTGTCGGCGCTGGCGGCGCCGCTTCTTAGGCTGGTAAGTGCGTTTGGGCACAAGGCTCCTCCAATGGCCGAAAGGGGCCAACAAAGCCGCGCCCCGCCATGGACGGGGCACGGCGCAATTATACGAAGCGCTAACTCGACGGTCAAACCGGCGCCCGTCACGGCAGGGGCAGCGTTGGCCCCTCGGCGAGGCCGTAGGCGTAGCGGTAGTGAGCGTAGTGCTCCAGCACGAGCTGCACGTAGGCCCTCGTCTCGCTGAGGTCTATCGACTCCAGGAACACGTCCGGGTCGCCCGGCGCCGCCTCCTGCCAGCGCAGGGAGTTGCCGGGGCCGCCGTTGTAGGCGGCCAGCGCTGCCGGGAGGTCGCCTTCGAACAGCTCCAGCTGGGAGCCCAGGTAGTGAGAGCCGAAGCGGAGGCTGACGTTGGGGCGGAGCAGGTCGGCGTAGGTGAAATCGGTGACGTCCAGCTGGCCGGCGATCTCATCCGCGGTGGTCGGGATGACCTGAGTCAAGCCCAGGGCGCCCGCCGGCGATTCGGCGTCCGGGTCGAAGAAGCTCTCCTGGCGGATCAGGGCCAGGAGGAGGAGGGGCGGGAAGCCGTTCGCCTCCGCCTCCGCGGTGGCCAGGTCCTGATACGTGCTGGGGTAGGCGAGCCGCAGGATGTCGGGGGGTGCCTCGGCGCGGTCGGCGACGAGGCGGGTGGCGGCGCGGGCGGCGACCGTAACCTCGCCCTGGTCGTCGAGGGCCCGGGCGAGCCGGTACAGCAGCCAGGGCTGGCCGGCGACGTCGTTGAGGAGGGCGGCGAACTGGTCCCGGGCTTCGTCCTGAAGGCCGGCGCGGAGCAGCTCCAGCCCGCGCTGCCAGGGGAGGCCACTGGTCAGCCCCCGCCGCTCGCGCGGGTCCTCAGGCCCGGCCCACGAGGCGAGCCAGGTTTCGACCGCGGCCCAGTCCGGGGCCGGGGT
>JADFNQ010000091.1 GCA_022563285.1 Chloroflexota bacterium
CGTGGCCGTGGCCGTAGGCGTCGCTGTCGCCGTGGCCGTGGCCGTAGGCGTGGCTGTCGCCGTGGCCGTGGCCGTAGGCGTCGCTGTCGCCGTAGCCGTAGCCGTAGGCGTCGCTGTCGCCGTGGCGGTGGCCGTGGGCGTCGCTGTCGCCGTGGCCGTGGCAGTAGGCGTCGCTGTCGCCGTGGCCGTGGCCGTAGGCGTCGCTGTCGCCGTGGCCGTAGCCGTAGGCGTCGCTGTCGCCGTGGCCGTGGCCGTGGGCGTCGCTGTCGCCGTGGCCGTGGCCGTGGGCGTCGCTGTTGCCGTGGCCGTGGCCGTAGGCGTCGCTGTCGCCGTGGCCGTGGCCGTAGGCGTGGCTGTCGCCGTGGCCGTGGCCGTAGGCGTCGCTGTCGCCGTAGCCGTGGCTGTAGGCGTGGCTGTTGCCGTGGCCGTGGCCGTGGGCGTGGCCGTGGGCGTCAATGTCGGCGCGGGCGTTGGGCTGGGGATCTGGGACAGCCCGAGCATGGGAACGTCCTGGTTGCCCGAGCCCTTCGTAATCTTGTCACCAGTCGACGTTTCGGCCTCGATCAGCGCCGCATGGAGGTTGCCCGTAGGCGGAGGGTTGCCGTCTTTACAGGAATAGCGGACGTCGATGCGAACGATGACCTGCTCTCCCGCCTCGAGGTCGAGGACATCGACGACAACCTCCAATATCTCGGCGTTGGGCTCGCTAAAGTCGTCCGGGATCCCAAGGAGGTTCTGGAAAACAAGTTGCGGCTTGTTAAGGTACTTCTGGCTGACCAGGGCGACCGCGGCGTCGCCGCTGTTAGCGCTCTCGGCCGGGGCCGATTGGCTTCCGGGGAAGTCCCCGGGGCCGCTGATGCCGAAGGCCACGAGCTCGCTGTAGCCAACGCCGAGCTGGCCATTGTTTTCGGCGTCGAAGTGGTAGGTGAGGCGGATAGTCTGAGGGCTTTCCGAGGGCTCCGGGTCCACAGTGACCCTGGTGAAGAAGATGATACGGTCACCGTTGCGAAGATCGGCGTCGCCGCAGGCGAAGTCTTGAGCCTCCAGCTCCTCTCTGGTAAACACGCCCATATCCCGGTCGTCGTACTGGAGAGAGCCGGCGCTGTCCTCTACTCCAGTCTGATGGTTGTAGCTGTCTTCGTGGGCGGCGATGAAGTCGAGGCTAAAGTCGCTGCCCTCCGCGTCGCTCGGTCCGGCGACGTAAATGACGGCTGCGATAAGTGAGACTAAAGCTGCGGTGGCCGCAAAAGTCAGCGAGCCTCGTATCCGGGAGTTAGGGCGAGGAGCTAGACTTGTCCGATGTCCCCGTCGTTCGACCCAGCCGGCCCCATAACCCCGTCGTTCGAGCCCACCGGGAGTGTCCCGGCGGTCGTGACGACTTGACATGGGCGGCCTCCCTCGGATTCAACGGGGCGAGCCTTCAAACCGCCATCCCCCACTGTCCGCAACCCATGAAGACAGTCCCCGCGAGCGATTGATATAGACATAATGCGGCCTCGATGCAGCGGTTGTCAAGGGGTTTGGCAGCAAGTCTGTAACAGTCGTCGCTCCTACGGCGTCCCTAAGTCGATTATGTCCGCTTAACAGACGTTATGGCGGTGACCGACCGCCGAGCAAGCGGACGCGGATGAAGGAGGATACGGGGAATGAGAGTCGGGATGCGTAGGATGCCGTGGTGGGGAAAATCCGGGGCGTGCGCCCTGTTGGTCCTAGCCCTGGGAGCCGCCGCTGCTTGGTCAAGCAGCGAAGCTCAGGCTGATGATTACAGCGTGACAGTTGTCTACTTCTACCCCAGCGACCAAGAGCCGAACCGGGAGTACATCGCCCAGATAGACGGCACCATGGCGGGGATTCAAGGCTGGTACGGAACTCAGGTCGGCTCCACCTTCTCTGTCGATCCCGTTCAAGTAATCCGAGGGCAGCGCAACACTGCCAATTACGGCCAGGGCGGGGAGATATGGGGTGCCGTACTCCGCGAGTTGGGCTACTACTGCGGGACAGGGATTCACGTCATCTTCGTTCATCCCAGCATCCCCTTCACCGGTGGCGGCTCCTGCGACCCCACCTACGAGAGCGGCAGTGGCGGTGGCACCACAATGTTCATGGAGGGGCACGCTATAGGTATTCTAGCCCATGAGCTCGGCCACGCCTTCGCCCTGCCCCACCCGCAGGGTTGCGGGACAACGACCGAGCCCACATACTGCGGCGACACGGTGATGTGGGGTTGGTGGGGCTACCCAAACGTAGGGCTGCTGGACCTGAAGGTTGCTCCGGAGAAGCAGACACTGGCCAGCTCGCCATTCTTCTCGGTGCCCATGGAAGGCGGCCCCGATGGTACGCCTGATAGTACCACCGATGGCACGGGCGACGAGCCAGATACGGTTGCGCCAACGGTCAACATTGTAAGCCCCAGCGACGGTGCCAGGGTTAAAGGCCGCTGGCTGAAGGTTAGGGCTGAGGGTAGCGATAACGTACGTGTAGCGGAGATGGAGCTGTATATCGATTCACAGCTGGTCTTCTCGACGACGGGAGCCAACCTGGACTACAGGTGGGATATGCGGGGCACGGCCAGGGGGAGCAGTCTCACGGTAACGGTCAATGCCCGCGATGAAGCCGGCAATTCCAGCGCGGTCCAATTAACAGTGTCCAGGTAAAGCGGGCTTCGAACACCTACCGGTCCACGTCCCGAGAGTAGGAGTGAACCTCGTCCTCGCGGATGAGGACGCCGGTACCCCGCTTGGCGGAATCGAGGGGTAGGTGCCGAGGCTCAGATTGCGGCCCGCTTCTAGGGCGACGCCGCCTCCGGCTGGGCGCTCCTCGATTATGGCGACGTGATCGTCCACCTGTGCGTCGAGGACGAGCGCACCCACGACGACCTGCAAGGGCTCTGGCACGACGCGACGCCGGTGGTGCGGCTGCAGTAGCCGCTCGCGCGCTTTTCAACCACCCATCCACAGTAGCGACCCCGCCCGTAGTTATGTTAGATGAAGCGTTCCATCGCCTTGCTTGCGCCCTGGCTGCCTCCTATCGCCTGGATGGCGATTATCTTGGTCGCCACTTCGTTACCCTCGGAGACCCAGGGAGCGGCCTTGCAGTCAGGTGGGCCGCTGTCCGATCCGCCCCGGGCGCTGCTCCACGTAGTGTTCTACGCGGTCCTGTCCTTAGCGTTTGCCCTGGCCCTGCGAAACAGCGGAAGTGCGCTGCTTAGGCGCGTGGCCCTGCCGGGGGCGTTCCTGCTGGCGACAGCCTACGGAGCCGGCGACGAATACCACCAGACGTTCCTGGCCAATCACGGCGGCTGGCCGGAGGACATAGGCTGGGACGCTTTGGGTGCCTTCTTGGCGCTCGTCTCTGCCAGCCTGGTCGGCCTGAGCTGGAGGCGCCCTATCGGTGGGCACCCCAGTAGCGCTTAACCGACCCAGCGACCCAGCCCCACCCCTGCGGTTCAGCGAGCTCTCAGTCAGGCGCCTCGAACAGCCACCGGTCAAGGTCCCGAGAGTAGGAGTGAACCTCGTCCTCGCGGTAGAAGAGGGCGATCTCCCGTTTCGCGGACTCCAGGGAGTCGGAGCCGTGGATGAGGTTACGGCCGATCTCCAGGGCCAGGTCGCCGCGGATCGTGCCGGCATCGGCGGCGGCGGGGTCGGTGGCGCCCATCGCCTTGCGGACGGTCTCCACCGCGTTTGTGCCCTCGAACACGGCAGCGATGATGGGGCAGGCGGTGATGTGGGAGACGAGCCCCTCGTAGAAACGCTTGCCCTCGTGCTCGGCGTAGAGGCGGCGGGCCAGCTCATCGTCCATCTGAAACAGGCGCAGGGCGACGATGCGGAGGCCGCGGCGCTCCAGCCGGGACAGGATCTCGCCGGCGAGGCCGCGCTGCATCGCGTCTGGCTTTACGAGGACGAGGGTGCGTTCCACAATCGCGCCCTATTGTAGCACCGGCGCCGCTACGGGCTAGCGCTTCTGCGGGCCGATGACCGGCGGGCGCAGGTATACGACCCGCAGAGCCCCCGGCTCCTGCCCCTCGCCGGCGGCCAGCCGCCGGTATCCCAGCTCCGCCAGCGAGGCGGCCCGTCTGACCGACGCCGCCGGGGCGGCGATCACCGCCTTGTCGCCCAGGGCCTCCTCAATTGCGGCCGCCAGCTCATCGTCCACCTCGCCGCAGAACAGCGACCGGCCCCGCGCCCGCCGCACTACCTCCGCGGGCCAGTCCAGCCGGGGAGCGGTCACCTGCCGCCAGGGGCGCGACCGGTAGGCGGCCCAGGCCAGCTCCCCACGACCAGCGCGGTGCACCGCCACGATCCGGCCGGGGAAAACGGCGTGCTGGTAGGCGTCAAGCTCCAGCCGCCCGACCCCGATTACCGGTAGCTTGAGGGCGTAGCCCAGCCCCTGGGCGGTGCTCACGCCCACCCTCAGGCCGGTGTACATCCCCGGGCCCGTGCAGGCGAATACGGCGGCGAGCTCCTGCTTCGTCGTCCCGGCCTGGGAGAGCAGCCGCTTGATGGTGGGGAGTAGCTCCGCCGTGTGGTTGCGGCGGCAGCGCCAGGTGACCTCCGCCTCTAGGCCGCCCTCGTGGGACAGGGCCACGGAGGCGATCTCGGAGGCGGTATCGATGGAGATCTCCATGTCAGCGGCCCCGTGACGCCGGGGCGCGAGAGGCCAGAGGCTCCAGCAGCTCCCGCGACCGCTCGCCCTCCGCCTCCAGCATCAGCGCGCGCGTGCGCTCCCCCGTCACCTCGAACGTCACGCTAACGTGATCGGGTGGAAAGACGTGGGGGGCCCGCTCCGGCCACTCCGCCACCATCACGCCGTCGGCGCAGTACTCGTCCACCGACAGCTCCTCGGCCTGCTCCGGCGCCTCCAGCCGGAACAGGTCCGCGTGGTACAGCTTGCACTCGCGCCCCTGGTACTCGCCCAGCAGCACGAACGACTTGGACGATACCGATCCCGGGAAGCCCATTCCGCGGGCGATCCCCTGCACGAACACCGTCTTGCCTGACCCCAGGTCGCCGGAGAGGAGCACCGTGTCGCCGGAGCGCAGCAGCCGGCCCAACCGCGCGCCCAGGCGGCGGGTCTCGCCGGGGCCGCGGCTGACGAAGCGGATGACCCCTTCGGCGTTGCTCAGGGCAGGCTCCCTTACGCCCGCCCATACGGGCCCGGACGGGCCCCCATCGGGGGACGGCCGTCCGGCCGCAGGTGGTCCCAGCCGGTGCCGGACAGCTTAATCTCCTTGCCGGACTCGTCCATGAGGCGCGGTCGCTGCTCCGGGTGATCGTCCATCTCGCCGATAACGTTGATGCGCACCTGGGCGCTGGCCCGCAGCAGGCGCATCTTCTCCTGCGGCGCGATGAACACTAGCTGGTAGTCCTCGCCGCCCACACAGGCAAGCGAGAGCGCATCGTCGGGGACGGCGCTGCGGAGCGCCTGGCTCAGCGGCACGGCGTCGGCCCGTATCACCGCCCCCAGGCCGCAGAGGTCGCAGATGTGGCCCAGGTCCTGGAACAGCCCATCGGAGACATCAATGGCGCAGGGCACGTCCAGGTGGGCGGCCTGACGCCCGGCCGCCAGCGGCGGCTTCGGGCGCAGGTGGGCGCGTACGAGAGGGTCGTCCGGGGGGGCGCCTTCCTTCAGCCGCCTGAGGCCGGCCGCGGAGTCGCCCAGGCTGCCGGTGACGGCGATCGCGTATCCGGCCCGCGCGGCGTCGCGCCGCATGATCTGCGGCCGACCGTCGTCATCCTGCTCGGCGTGGCCCAGGACGGCCACGCTGATCACCGCCTGCGACGCCCGTACCACGTCACCCCCGACAACGGCTACACCGTACTCGCGGCCGCACTCCTGCAGCCCCACGTACAGCGCATCGACGTCCTCGACGGGCGTCTCGGGAGGCAGGGCCAGGGTGACGAGAGCGAACTGGGGCGTGCCGCCCATGGCTGCGATGTCGCTGACGTTCACGGCCAGCGCCTTCCATCCAAGATCATTCCACGGGGCCCGCCCCGCTACGAAGTGGACGCCCTCCACCAGCGTGTCCGTGGTTGCCAGCACGATGGGGTCGTCCAGCC
>JADFNQ010000092.1 GCA_022563285.1 Chloroflexota bacterium
CGCCGATGAGGAAGACCAACCAGCTGCACGCGGCGGTGGTGGAGCTGATCGCCTTGGACAACGCCGAGATCAAGTACGCCACGCTCCAGAACTGGTACCCGGGTGATAAGGAAGGCCGGGGCGGCGTGTACAACTTCGTCACCAAGCGGGGGAAGGCCGCCGGCGTCAACTCCAAGATCTCCTGGACCCAGGTGGAGACCGGCTCCGCCATCACCTGGAAGTACCCCAGCGTGATCCTCCAGGGCGACAACTCCACCGGCGAGTTCTACTCCGTGGCCCTGGTGAACAACTACCAGCAGGCGGACACCGGCACCAAGATGATCCACATCGGCAAGAACACCCGGAGCACCATCGTTGCCAAGGGGATCTCCGCGGGGCATGCCGAGAACACCTATCGAGGTCTGGTCAAGATCATGCCTTCCGCCACCAACGCCAGGAACTTCACTCGCTGCGACTCCCTGCTCATAGGCAGCAACTGCGGCGCCCACACCGTGCCGTACATCGAGGTGCGTAACCCGAGCGCACAGATGGAGCACGAAGCGACCACGTCCAAGATCAGCGATGACCAGCTCTTCTATTGCATGCAGCGCGGCATCTCGGAAGAGGACGCCCAGCACATGATCATCAACGGGTTCTGCAGGGGGGTGTTCCAGGAGCTGCCGTTTGAGTTCGCCATGGAGGCGTCCCAACTGCTGAAGGTTAGTTTGGAGGGGGCCGTGGGCTAAGATGACCACGACCGGAAGGAACCACGACAAGCCGCTGCTAGAGGTGCGTAACCTGCACGTAGCCGCGGGGGGCGTGGAGATCCTCAAGGGGCTGGACCTCACCGTGAATCTGGGCGAGGTGCACGCCATCATGGGCCCCAACGGCAGCGGCAAGAGCACGCTCACCAACGCACTGGCGGGCAAGCCCGAATACGTCGTTACGGAAGGGGATGTGACCTACGAGGGCAGGAACCTGCTGGCGATGGCCCCGGACAAGCGGGCGCTGGAGGGGATATTCCTCGCCTTTCAGTACCCCGTGGAGTTGCCGGGCGTCCGCGAGCGCGAGTTCGTGAAGACCGCCCTGGACGCTATCCGGGCGCATCGAGGCCTGGAGAAGCTCAGCGTCAGAGAGTTCAACAAGCTGTTCCAGGAGAAGATCACCGAGATGGAGATGGACGCCGACCTAGTGAAGCGGTCGGTCAACGTAGGGTTCTCCGGGGGCGAGAAGAAACGGAACGAGATCCTGCAGCTGGCGATGCTGGAGCCGAAGCTGGCCCTGCTGGACGAGACGGACTCGGGCCTTGACATCGATGCCCTGAAGATCGTCGCCAAGGGGGTCAACAAGCTCAGGTCCCCTTCAAGGGCGATAGTGATCGTGACCCACTATCAGCGAATCCTCAACTACATAACTCCCGACTACGTACATGTGCTCCTCGGCGGACGCATCGTCAGGTCCGCCGGCCGCGAGCTCGCCCTGGAGCTGGAGGCGAAGGGCTACGAGTGGATCAAGGAGGCCGTGGAGAGCGGTAAGGAGATAAGCGTCTAGGACGCTGCTAGCGGATAATGGCCCAGGCCCTTGCGACATCTGATAGCTACGTGACCGACTTCCAGGCCCTTGAGGGAAGCCTTCCCGACCGGGGGCCGGAGTGGCTTCGTGATATCCGCCGGCAGGCGCTGACCCGGTTCCGGGAGCTGGGCTTTCCAACCGCCCGTCGCGGCAACGAGAAATGGAAGTACACCAACGTCGGCCCCATCGCTGACGCCGCGTTCAGCTACCCGTCTGACGCTGGCGCGGAACTGGATCTCGCCGATATACGGCGTATCGTTCCCTGGGACGATGGCTGGGCGAGCATCGTCTTCGTCAACGGTCGCTACTCCCCTGCCCTCTCGTCAGCCGCGGCGCCCGATGCCGCCCGCGTGACCAGCCTGGCGGAGGCCGTCCGCGCCGACGGGGACATTATCGAAAGCCACCTGGCCCGGCACGCCACCTTTGAGGACGATGGGTTCACCGCTCTGAACACCGCCTTCCTCAGGGACGGCGCTTTCGTCCATGTCCCGGAAGGCGTATCGTTCCAGTCGCCGCTGCATCTGATCTTCGTCACCACGGACGACACCCAGCCCACCGTATCCTACCCGAGGACCCTCATCGTGGCCGGCGCCAACAGCGAGCTGACCGTCATCGAGAGCTACGTGAGCCTGACCTCCGCGCGCTACTTCACCGACGCCGTGACCGAGATCGTCGTCGGTGAGGGAGCCCGGGTCGAGCACTACAAGCTCCTCCTGGAGAGCGAGGAGGCGTTTCACGTGGCGAGCAGCCGTGTGTACCAGGGGCCCGACAGCACTTTCTTCTCCACCCTATTCGCCAGGGGCGCGGCGATCGCCAGGAACGACATCCAGGTGCTGCTGGACGCGCCCGGCAGCAGCTGCTTCCTGAACGGGCTCTACGTGACCACGGGCAGCCAGCACATCGATAGCTACATCAACATCGACCACGCTAAGCCCCATACGACTAGCCGCCTGTACTACAGGGGCATCCTCGATGGAGAGTCCAGAGCCGTCTTCGGCGGCACGGTATTCGTCCGGCCGGGGGCCGATAAGGCGGATGCCCACCAGGAGGACAAGAACCTCATCCTGTCGGAGAACGCGCAGGTGGCCAGCAAGCCCAGCCTGGAGATCTACGCCGACGACGTGAAGTGCGGCCACGGGGCCACGGCGGGCATGATCGCCGAAGACGCCGTCTTCTACATGAGAAGCCGCGGCCTGGACATGGAGACGGCCACCGCGTTCCTGATTAGGGGGTTCGCCAGGGGGATTCTGGACTCTATACGGGTCGACCGGCTCAGGTCGTTCTCGGAGAGGCTGACCTCGAGAGCGCTGCGGGGATCCCGGTTCGGGCTTGCATCATGACCGAAGCGAGCCCTATGGCCGGTCGGGATGCCCTGGAGAAGCCCGTGAAGGGGCTGGACGTGGCGCGGATACGGGAGGACTTCCCGATCCTGGCCCGCGAGGTCTACGGAAAGCCCCTGGTCTACCTGGACAACGCGGCCACATCCCAGAAGCCGCGCCAGGTAATCGAGGCGCTGGTGCGCTACTACGAGCATTACAACGCCAACATCCACCGCGCCATCCACTGCCTGGGCGAGGAGGCCACCGCCGCCTACGAGGAGGCCAGGGCCAAGGTGGCCCGGTTCATCAACGCCCCCTCGCCGGAGTGCATCGTCTTCACCCGCAACACCACCGAGGCGATCAACCTGGTCACCTATACGTGGGGCCGCGCCAACGTAGGGCCGGACTCGGAGGTCCTACTTACCCATCTGGAGCACCACTCCAACATCATCCCCTGGCAGCGCCTCACCGCCGAGAAGGGTGCCTCTCTCCGCTACATAGGCCTGACCGAGCAGCAAACGCTGGACCTGGATGGGCTGGAGAACCTCATGGACGCGCGCACCCGTATCCTGGGCGTGACCCACGTCTCCAACGCCCTGGGCACCATCAACCCCGTCCAGAAGCTGGCTGCGGAGGCCCACCGCAACGGCGCCATAGTCCTGGTGGACGGCGCCCAGAGCGTTCCCCACATGCCGGTGGACGTGCAGGCGATGGACTGCGATTTCTTCGCCTTCTCCGGCCACAAGATGCTCGGCCCCACCGGTGTGGGCGTCCTCTACGCCCGACCCGAGCTGCTGGAGGAGATGGAGCCGTTCCTGGGCGGCGGAGAGATGATAAAGCGGGTCACCCTGGAGGACGCCACCTGGAACGACGTGCCCTGGAAGTTCGAGGCCGGCACTCCCAACATCGCCGACGTCATCGGCCTGGGCGCCGCCATCGACTACTTGAATGACCTGGGTATGGAGAATGTGCGCGTCCACGAGATGGAAATCACCGAGTACGCCCTGCGCCGTATCCGCCAGATGGAGGAGGTCATCATCTACGGGCCGCCGGACTCCGCCGACCGCGGCGGCGTAATCTCCTTCAACTATCCGGACCTGCACCCCCATGACGTCGGCACCGTTCTCGACCGGCACGGCGTGGCTATCCGCGCCGGCCACCACTGCAACCAGCCTCTAATGCGCTGCCTAGGCGTGTCCGGCACGGCACGGGCCAGCTTCTACGTGTACAATACGCTGGAGGAAGTGGACGTTCTGGTGGACGCCCTGGGCCAGGCCCGCGCCTTCTTCAGCAATGACACCAACTAAAGAAGAAGAGTACTCCCAGCAGGAAGCGCAACTGGACGACCTCTACCGCGAGGTCATCCTTGACCACTACCGCAACCCCCGTTACCGTGGCTCCCTGCCCGCGCCTACGGTCAGCCGCGAAGGATACAACCCCCTCTGCGGCGACGAGGTTACGCTTGACGTCACGGCGAAGGATGGCGTGGTCGTGGAGGTCGCCTTCCGCGGCAGCGGCTGTTCCATCAGCCAGTCCTCCGCCTCTATGATGACCGAGGCGATCATGGGCAAGACCGTGCAGCAGGTCGAGTCGCTGTTCAAGGGCTTCACGGCGATGATGCAGGGCTCTGAGGATATAGACCTCGAGTCGCTGGGCGATCTGGAGGCGCTGGCGGGGGTACGGAAGTTCCCGGTGCGCGTCAAGTGCGCCACGCTCGCCTGGCACACGCTGCAGGAGGCACTGCAGGCGCTGGAGGAGGGAAAAGGCTAGCCGGTGGGAGACGAATCCGACTCTCTGGAAGCCGTCATCGAGATCCCCCGCGGCAGCCGCAACAAGTACGAGCTGGACGAAAAGAGCGGGGCCATCCGGCTGGACCGCGTCCTCTACTCCTCAGTCCACTACCCCACCGACTACGGCTTCATCCCCGGCACCCGCGCTGAGGACGGCGACCATCTGGACGTGCTGGTGATCGTGGAGGAGCCAACCGTGCCGGGTTGCCATGTGCTGGTGAGGCCCGTGGGCTGCTTGAAGATGCGGGACGAACAAGGGCTGGATCACAAGATTATCGCCGTGCCGGTGGCCGGCCCCGCTTCGGCGAGATAAGCGACCTCGACGACCTGGCCCAGCACTGGCTGCGCGAGATCGAGAACTTCTTCGCCACTTATAAGACGTTGGAGGCGTTAGAGACGGAGGTCACCGGATGGGACGGCCGGAAGGCCGCCTGGGACCTGATCGGGAAGGCGCGGGATGCCTACCAACGCGAGTCGCAGCCCGCTCAGTAGAGGACCACCGGCCCCGGAGTACTGGACCTTCATCCCTGCCGCGCTATCCGTACGAGAAGTCCCGCAGGAAGCGCTGCATCGCCTCCGCCGGCGGCTTGTCCAGGAAGAGCACTTCGTAGACGGCGTGTAGCAGGGGCGCGGAGATATCGATCCGGTGCGCCATACCCTTGACCGTGCGGCAGGCGGGGACCCCCTCCACGGTCTGGGTGCGCAGGAGCTGCTGCCAGTCGGGGTCGCGGCACAGCGTCTCGCCCAGGGTGCGGTTCCGGCTGTGGGCGCTGAAGCCGGTGGTGAGGAGGTCACCCAGCCCGGCCAGGCCGTAGGCGGTGCGCTCTTCGCCCCCCAGCGCCCGGGACAGCGCCGCCATCTCGTTCAGGGCTAGACTGGCGAAGAACGCCTTGGTGTTGGCGCCGTAGCCAAGCCCGTCGCACATCCCCAGGGCGATGGCGTAGACGTTCTTCAGGCAGCCCCCCAGCTCCACGCCGACAACATCCGTGGTTGTCTCTACCTTGAAGAACTCATTCTGGAGCGTGGCCTGGATCTCGGTGGCGAGACGGGCATCGACAGTGGCAACTATCACCGCGGTGGGCAGGCCACGGGCGAACTCGCTGGCGATAGCCGGGCCGCCCATGACAGCGATACATCGCTGCTGCGGCAGCTCCTCGGCAAGCACCTCGCTCATCCGCTTGTCGGTGCCCTCTTCCAGCCCCTTGCCTGCGTTGAGCACGGCCTGCCGGTCGCGGACGTAGGGGGCGGCGTCACGGGCGAGCGATCGCACCACAGGGGAAGGGACGCTGAACAGGGCCAGCTCGGCATCGGCGAGCGACTCCTCCAGTGTCCAGCAGGGCGTAATGCGCTCGTGGAGAGTGATGCCCGGAAGGTACTTCGAGTTGA
>JADFNQ010000093.1 GCA_022563285.1 Chloroflexota bacterium
GGCATCGCCGGGTCGACATCGCTGGACGACATCGCCCGCGTGGTGAGCGAGGCGAGCGGGGAGACGCGCTCGGCGCTGGTGCTGGGGACGGTGTTCCTGACGGCGGGGTTCGGGTTCAAGATGGCGATCGTGCCGTTCCAGATGTGGGTGCCGGACGTGTACGAGGGGGCGCCGACGCCGGTGACGGCCTACCTGTCCGTGGGCAGCAAGGCGGCGGGGTTCGCAGTGGTGATGCGCATCTTCCTGGTGGCCCTGGGCGACGGCTTCATCTCCAGCGACTGGGCGATGGTGTTCGCGGTGCTGGCGGCGGTCTCCATGAGCCTTGGCAACATCACAGCGCTGATGCAGGGGAATATCAAGCGGATGCTGGGCTACAGCTCCATCGCGCAGGCGGGAACATTCCTGATCGGCCTGGCGGCGGTGGCGGCGGCCGACCCGCAGCTGCTGTTGGGGACGAGCGCCGTGGTGTTCTTCCTGGGGACGTACGCGTTCACCAACCTAGGCGCCTTTATCGCCATCATCGCCATCTCCAACAAGATCGGCTCGGACGAGATCTCGGATTACGCGGGGGTGGCGAAGCGCTCGCCGCTGCTGGCGCTGGGTCTCACTCTGTGCTTGATCTCGTTAACGGGCATTCCGCCCACGGCGGGGTTCATCGCCAAGGTGTACGTGTTCAACGCCGCCGTGCAGGCGGACCTGGTCTGGCTGGCGATCGTAGGCGTGCTGAATGGCGTGGTCGCGGCCTACTACTACCTGCGGGTCGTGCTCAACATGTACACCGGCGAACCGGCCAGCGAGGAGGCGATCCAGCCTGGGTACTACCTGGGGCTGGCGATGGCGGTGGCGGTGGTTGGCCTGCTGGTCATCGGCATCTTCCCCAGCCCGCTGCTGGAGGCGTCCGAGGCGGCGGCGAGCGTCTTCGCCTAGGCCGCCGAGGCTCCAATGGCCGAGCACGTCATCCCTATCAACATCGCCCAGCCGTTCGTCAAGGCGGTGAGCGACGAACGGCTGGCTGCGATCGCCCTGCGGGTGCTGGAGGCGGAGGACGTGCCGCCCTGCGAGCTAAGCGTCACTGTGACGGACGACGAGACGGTGCGCGGGCTTAACCGCAAGTACGCCGGCGAGGACGCGGTCACGGACGTGCTCTCGTTCTCACAGCGGGAGGGGGAATCGTTCGTGGCAGCGCCGGGGAGCGTGCCGCCGCTGGGCGATGTGGTTATCGCCTACCCACAGGCCCTTCGACAGGCTCAGGACAGGCTCCCGCGGCAGGCGGAGGACCCTTCGACAAGCTCAGGGCGAGCGGATTGGAGCGTCGAGAAGGAGATCGAGCGGCTGCTGATCCACGGCACGCTGCACCTGCTGGGGTACGACCACGCGGAGGCGGAAGAGGAGCGCCGGATGCGGGCGCGGGAGGAGGAGTTGCTGGGGGCCATCGGCTGAGGCGCGGGGCCGGTCGCTGCCGGCCCACCCCAAGGTTGTTCGTCCCGCCCAGCCCGCCCCCGAACTCCGTCCAGGCTTGGCCCCACTTCCAGAGGAAGCCAACACAAAACTCGCAACACCAGACTGTATTCGGAACCTGTTTCGTGTTTCCCGCTTCTTGCCCCGTTCCTCGCCTTTGATTCGGAGCACGCTCGTTCTATAATGGCCGAGTAGTGAGCTCCGAGGTTTCTCCGACAGTCTCCCCGGCCGGGCAGGCAGGACAGGTCCTGTACCGCAAGTGGCGCCCCCAGACGTTCGCGGAGGTCGTCGGCCAGGAGCCGGTCACCCGAACCCTGCGCAACTCCGTCGCTTCCGGCCGTATCGCGCACGCCTACCTGCTGAGCGGGCCGCGGGGCACCGGCAAGACCAGCCTGGGACGGCTGATCGCCAAGGCTGCCAACTGCACCGCGCCGGCGGAGGGGGAGCCCTGCAACGAGTGCGACTCCTGCCGCACCTTCCTGGAGGGGCGGGCGATGGACTTCATCGAGCAGGACGCGGCCAGCCACAACAGCGTGGACGATATCCGCCAGCTACGCGAGAACGTGGCCCTTAACCCGATGTCGGGCGGGCGGAAAGTGTACCTCCTGGACGAGGTTCACATGCTGAGCAGGGGCGCGGAGAACGCGCTGCTGAAGACGCTGGAGGAGCCGCCACCGCACATCATCTTCGTGCTGGCGACCACGGAGCCGCACAAAGTCACACCGACGATCATCTCTCGCTGCCAGCGGTTCGACCTGCGGCGGATCCCCACGCCGGCGGTGGTGGAGCGGCTGGCCTTCGTCTGCGAAAAGGAAGGGTACACGCTGGACGGGGCCGCTCTTCAGGAGGTGGCGCGGGCGGCCACCGGCAGCCTGCGCGACGCGATCAACGGCCTGGAACAGATCGTGACCTACTACGGCCCTTCTCCGAGCCTGGAGCAGGTGCGGGAGGCGTTGGGGACCAGCGTGGACGCCCGCAGCGCAGAGCTCGCCCGGCTGATCCTGGCTGGCGACCCTTCGACAGGCTCAGGGCAGGCTCCTTCGACAGGCTCGGGACAAGCTCTGGCGGAAGGGCTGAAGCTGGTGGCCGCCGTGCGGGACGACGGCACGGACATGCGACGGTTCTCGCGGGAGGTGATCGGCTACCTGCGAGGGCTGCTGCTGGTGAAGGCGGGAGCGGCGGACACGCTGGACCAGCCCCAGGAGACGCTGGCGGAGATGCAGTCGCTGGCGCCGGAGGTGGAGAGGGGGGACACGGTGCGGGCGCTGAAGACGCTGGGGCGGCTGGACTTCCGGGACGACCCTCAGTCGTCGCTGCCGCTGGAGCTGGCGCTGGTGGAGCTGGCCTCGGAGGCGGAGAGGGCAGCAGGGGAGGGCGCGCCGCCGGAGCGGGCCCCGGCCCCGACAGAGTCGGGGGAGCCGCAGCTCTCGATCCCCGCCTCTCCGGCGGAGGAGGTGGCGGCCACGACCGCAGGCGCCAGCGTGGGCGGGCCGGAGGCGGAGGCAGCGGAGGAGGCGGGGGCAACGCCTCCCCCTGCGGGCGTCCCGCCGGACCTGCTGGCGCGAGTCCGCCTGTCCTGCAAGGAGAGCGACAAGCAGCTTTCGGCGCTCCTGAACGCCTCCTGTGAGGTGAAGTCGCTGGAGGGGGAGGCGCTGACGTTGGGCTTCTATCACACGTTCCACCTGGAGCGGATGGAGGCGGGTGGCTACGGGGAGCGGCTGAGCGAGCTGATGTCGCAGGAGCTGGGGAGGCCGGTGACGGTGGAGCTGGTGCACTCGCCGCGGAGGCCGACTCCGGGGCGGATCAAGGGAGGGCATCTGGTGCAGGCGGCGCGGGAGTTGGGCGCCAAGCCTGTCCCTTCGGCAGGCTCAGGGCAGGCTCTGAGGGAACCCGAAGGGCCGATCGGGAAAGTGCAGCATGGCGAGAGCGAGGCTGAGTGAAAGTGACGGCGCCAATTGAGCCCAGCGAGGCCAACGAGTTCCGCACGATGGGTCTTGCGAGCAAGCTTAGGCGCCCAGAAGACGATATCAGATACTGCGGACTGGAGGTTTAGGTGACACAGAGTGGAATGAACCCGGAGATGATGAAGCAGTTCCAGGCGCTGCAGAGCAAGATCGCGAAGGCGCAGCAGGCGCTGGAGGAGACGATCATCGAAGCGTCCTCCGGTGGGGGAGCGGTTGCGGTGGTGATGAACGCGCAGCCGAAGCTGAACTCGATTACGATCCAGCCGGAGGTGGTGGACGACAGCGATGTGGAGATGCTGCAGGACCTGATCCTCGCCGCCATCAACGAGTCGCTGGAGCAGGTGCGGGCGTCCCAGATGCAGCAGCTCGCCGGGGTCGCTGGAGGGCTGAACATCCCCGGCCTCACCGGATAGCGGCGGAGGAGTCAGGCGGGCCTGTCCCCATCTCAGAGATGACGCTACCTTGAACGAACTACCGTCGGCGGCCCCGGGGCCGGTGGGCCGCCTGATCGAGGAGTTCTACAAGCTGCCGGGCGTGGGCCCCAAGAGCGCCCAGCGGCTCACCTACTACCTCCTGCGGATGCCGGCCGCCGAGGCGCGGGCGCTGGCCGAGGCGATCCTGGAGGTGAAGGAGCGGATCACGTTCTGCTCCACCTGCCAGAACGTGACGGACGCGAACCCCTGCCGCATCTGCGCCAGCGACCGGCGGGACCGGGGCATGATCTGCGTGGTGGAGGAGCCGCTGGACATCCTGGCGCTGGAGCGCTCCGGCAGCTATCAGGGGGTGTATCACGTGCTCCATGGGGCGATCTCGCCGATGGACGGGATCGGGCCGGAGGAGCTGAAGATCGAAGAGCTGCTGGGCCGGCTGCACTCGAACGAGGTTGCCGAGGTGATCCTGGCCACCAACCCCAACCTCGAAGGAGAGGCGACGGCGATGTACCTGACGCGGCTGATGCGGCCCCTGGGCGTAAAGGTCACCAGGCTGGCGCGGGGCCTGCCCGTGGGAGGCGACCTGGAGTACGCGGACGACGTTACGCTGACGCGGGCGATGGAGGGACGCCAGGAGATGCAGGGCTAGCATGGCGCCGCCGCGGCTGTACAAGACGGAGGCGATCGTCCTGCGGCAGCGGAAGCTGGGCGAGGCGGACCGCATCCTGACGCTACACACCCCGGCCTACGGCAAGCTGGATGCCAAGGCGAAGGGGGTGCGCAAGACGACGAGCCGCATGGCGGGGCACCTGCAGCCACTCAACCGCTGCATGGTACAGCTCGCGCGGGGCCGCACGATGGAGGTGGTCGCGGGGTGCGAGACGCTGGAGAGCTTCCAGCGGCTGCGCGAGGAGCTGGAGCGGCTCAGCCGCGCCCTCTACGCCGCCGAGCTCGCCGACCGCTTCTTGCCGGAGCGGGTGGAGAGCGAGACCACGTACCGGCTGCTGCTGGAGACGCTGCGCCGCCTCCAGGGCGATACCGATTTGGACCTCGTGCTGCGCTACTACGAGATGCGACTGCTGGAGCTGAGCGGGTTCCGGCCGGAGCTGGAACGCTGCCTGGGCTGCGACCAGCCGTTGCAGCCGCAGCCGAACTTCTTCTCGCCCGCCGGTGGAGGGACGTACTGCCCTCCGTGCGGAGCGGGGGCGGCGGGCTCGCGTAGGCTATCGGTGAACGGGCTGAAGGTGTTGCGGCTCCTGCAGCGGGCGTCGTATAAGGAAGTAGGGCGGCTGAATATGGCGCCGGCGCTGGCGCAGGAGGTGGAGCGCCACCTCCGCAGCTACATCGTCTATATGCTGGAGCGAGAGGTCAACGCCGCCGCCTTCGTCGAGCGGCTACGGCGGGAGCAGCAGCCGCTAGAGGCTATGTCCTGAGCTTGTCGAAGGATCTGAGCGATGCCGCTATACGAGTACCACTGCGAGAAATGCGATAAGGTGTTCGAGGCGCTGCGACCGCTGCGAGAGTCCGACGCGTCTACCCCCTGCCCGGACTGCGGCAGCGACGCCGACCGTATCCTGACCACGTCGTTCTCCGCGATGTCCTGGGGCAAGGGGTATCCGCAGCGGGTTCCGTTCCACCAGAGGCCGGTGAGGAACGTAGAACCCAAGAAGTCTACCGTAGCGGGGATAAAACGCAAGGGCAAGAACAAAGGGAGCGCGAAAGCGACAAAGAAGTAGCCATGCCCCTGTACGAGTACTACTGCCGGAAATGCAACGGCATCTTCGAGAGCATCCGCCAGATGCGGGAGGCCTCTGAGCCGGTGCCCTGCCCGGAGTGCAACCGGGACGCCCCGCGCATCATGTCCAGCTTCAACGCCTTCACCTTCCGGGATGGCTACCCCCGGCGGCTGCCGGACAAGGGCACGTTCTGGCACATGGGCAAGGAGGTCAAGAAGCGCGCGAAGCGGATGCACTGGTACGACCACCCCGAGACGACACCGCCAAAACCGAAGCGCCGGCCCGTGAAAGGCGAGATTACGGCG
>JADFNQ010000094.1 GCA_022563285.1 Chloroflexota bacterium
TCTCCTTAACCTGGAAAGGGTACCCCGTCGAGGGGAGCGGGTAGGCCCCCGAATATCGGGACGTAGCTCTGCCCGAACTGGGGGGGAGTCCAGCCGAACCATGCCAGGCCGAAGGTAATGACCAGGATGCCTAACCAGAAGTTGGGGATGGAGAGCCAGAGAACGCTGGCGATGCGGGCTACGAAGTCGAGAGCGGTGCCGGGACGGATGGCGGAGAGGACGCCCGGGGGTACGCCCAGCAGCACGGAAAAGAAGATCGCCAAGACGAGGAGCTCAAGGGTGATGGGAAGCCGCCGCCCCAGCTCGGTGGTGACGGGAAGGCCGCTCTCAGTTATGGACTTACCGAAATCGCCCTGGACGACACCCCATACCCAATCGCCGTACTGCTCGTACCAGGGCCGGTCCAGGCCCAGCTCGTGGCGAAGGTCCTCCAAGCTTTCCGGTGTGGATCCAAACCCCAATGTCAGAATAGCGGCGTCGCCGGGGATGAGGCGGAATACGGCGAAGGTGAGGAAGGAGACGCCGAGCATTATCGGCACAAGGAGCAATAGGCGGCGGATGATGTAGCTACGCACGGGAGGTGCGGCCTTCGGGCCCTGTCTCTACCCGCGCCTGCAGCTTAGGCACTGGTCACCCAGATGTCCGAACCGATGGGGCCGGACCCGACGCCGACCTCAAGCCCAAACTGGCCGGGGGTGGTGCCCAGGCTCACATGCTTCCAGCGGGCGTTATAGGCGAAGCCACCGGTAATAGTGAGCTGAGGCCCGTGCTCCGGCAGTATCAGGCGCTGGGCCGCAAGGACGATCTCCCTGCGCTTCTCCTCGTCGAACTCCTCCGCCTGGGCGTCTATGAGGACGTCCAGCTCCGGGTTGGTGTAGTTGGTCCAGTTGCCGCTGCCGGTGACGCCAAGGGAGTGGTAGAAGCTGAGGGGCCGGTCAGGTTCGTCCCAGGGCAGGTTGGGGAAGAAGGTCATGTCGAAGTTACCGGGAAGAATGACGGAGCTGATGTAGGCGCCGAGCTCGACTTCATCGAGTTGAATGTCGATGCCCACCTGGCCTAGCTGGTCCTTGATGAGTACAGCCATGTCGCCGATGATGGACGCGCCCGCGAGCCTGGGCAGCTTCATCTTGACCTTGAAGCCGTCCGGGAGGCCGGCCTCCGCCAGGAGCTGTTTTGCCCGCACATTGTCATGGGGGTAAAAGGCTCGGAGCTCGTCCTGGGGGAGCGCCCACTTCACCTGGGGCCACTGGATGGGGCCGTTGTAGTTCCCTTCGCCGTCCTGGATCACGTTGATAAAGTCGTCGCGGTCTAGGGCGAGATTTATAGCCTCTCGCACCCTAATATCGTTAAAAGGCGGTCTCAAGACCTTCAGGTGGATGACAGGATAGAAGAGGGAGGGGAACTTGTTGATGAGGAAGTCATCGCTCGCCTCGAGATCCTCAGCGTCCCTCTGAGTGAGGATTGCGCCGTTAACGTCGTGCTGGCCGGAGCGGAAGGCGGCCAGCAGTGATGAGCCTTCGGTGATGATTATCCAGCGGAGGGTGTCCAGCCAGGGACGGGGGTTGAGGAAGTAGTTGGGATGTCTGGTCAGGACGATGCGCTCCGAGCCGCGGAACTCCTCTAGCATAAAGGGGCCGCTGCCGAAGGCCCGCTGGCTGAGGTTTGTCGCCTCCTGGTCTATCACTTTTGCCGGGATGATTGCCCAGGTGCCGTTCGCCATCTCGCGCAGGGCCGGGGCGAAGGGCCTGGTCAGGGTGATGTTGAAGGTGTAAGGGTCCGGCGTATCTAGACGTCCACCCTTTTCCGGCAGGAACCGCTGAGCATAGCGCTTGTCAGGGGCGGTAAGGGCCGTGCCACGACGGATGAAGCTCTCCCTGACGTCTGTTGAGGTCAGCTCCTCGTCAGCGGCGGGGCCGATCTCGGGCCAGGTCATGACGCCGCGGCGGAGGGTGAAGTTGAAGTGCAGCGGATCCGGTAACTCCATCTCCTCGACAAAGTTGTTCACGACGACTTCCTCAGTGCCCGGCCGCCAGGAGTATAGATAGGTATACATGAGGGCGTCTATATCCAGGCCGGTGAGGTCGATGTGGGGGTCGATGCCCAGGGCGTTAAAGAGGCGTCCCTGGGTGAGGGTGCCGCCCGGGACCGGGTCCCCAATGGCAGGCTGACGACCAGTCGCGGTGCCGGTGCCAGTGCCACCGTTGCCGCCGCCACCGTTGCCGCCGCCGCCACAGCCGACCACCGCGGCGCCGGCGGCGCCCACGGCGGTCACGGCGCCTGCGCCCAGGAGAGTGCGCCTGGAGATGCGCCTGCGCCAGAACCGCTTCCAGTACCTGGATTCAGTCATACGATGATGCCTCCCCACTGAACCTTCGCGTCAACGTTATATAAGGGCCGATGACGATACGTCAGTTATATCGATGAGAGATTGCTTTGTCAATGTTCTCACAAACCCGCGAGCCCGGCCTCTCAGGCAGCGGCTATCGACCGCTCAATCAGCAGGTTCAGTTCGATGGTAAGGACGTACGGTAGCTCCTTCATTGGGGCGCCTCCTATCGACTTCGATGATAGCACCGGGCGGGCTGACATGCATAGGCAGGCGAACCGGAAGGAGTGCGGGCGCTCCACGCCTCCAGTGGCGGCTGCGGTTGTTTGACAGGGGCTGTGAAATGTGAAATTAATAACGGGAACCCGCCCTAAGATATGACGGAGGTCGCATATGAGTGAAGTTAGATTTGACGGCCGTGTGGCCATCGTCACCGGCGCCGGCGGCGGGCTGGGCCGCGCCCACGCCCTGCTGCTCGCCTCGCGGGGGGCCAAGGTGGTGGTGAACGACCTGGGAGGGGCCCGCGACGGCAGCGGCGGCGGTAGCGCCATGGCCGACCAGGTGGTGGAGGAGATCCGCGCCGGCGGCGGCGAGGCGACGCCGAACTATAACGGCGTGGACACGGCGGCAGGCGGAGAGGCGATCGTTAAGACGGCGCTGGACACCTACGGCAAGGTGGACATCGTCATCAACAACGCCGGTATCCTGAGAGACCGCGCCTTTCACAACCTGACGGAGGAGGACTGGGATAAGGTGCTGACGGTGCACCTGAAGGGGGCGTTCTGCGTCACCCAGCCCGCTTTCCGGGTGATGCGGCAGAACCAGTACGGGCGGATCGTATTCACGACGTCGGCGGCGGGGCTGTACGGCAACTTCGGCCAGTCCAACTACGGCTCGGCGAAGATGGCGCTGGTGGGGCTGATGAACACCCTGAAGATAGAGGGGCAGAAGTACAACATCCTCTCTAACACCATCGTTCCCCTGGCCGGCTCACGGCTCACCGAGGACGTACTCCCCGCGCCCGTGGTGCAGGCGCTCAAGCCGGAGCTGGTGTCGCCGATAGCGGCGTACCTGTGCTCGGAGGAGTGCACGGAGTCGGGCAGCGTGTGGGTAGCCGGCGGCGGCTACTTCTCGCGGGCGGCGGTGGTGGAGGGGAAGGGCGTCGCCCTCGACCCCGGCGGCGAGATCAGCATTGAGCAGGTGCGAGAGAACTGGTCGAAGATCAAGGAGATTAGCGGCGCCGAGGAGTTCGCCAACGCCAATGCGGAAGGGATGTCCCGTATCTTCTCTAACCTGCAGAGAGGAGCGCCAGCGCAATGACCAGCCGCGTTGCCATTCCCCAGGCGGCAGGTATCGAGCTGCCAGCGACGACGTTCGAGTACGAGGACCGCGACGTGATGCTGTACGCCATAGGGGTGGGCGCCACGGAGCTGGACTTCGTGTTCGAGCGCAACCTGAAGGTGCTGCCCACGTTCGCGGTGATCCCGGCGTTTCCCGGCCTGTTGGGGCTCACCGCGGCGGTAGAGATCAACCCGGTGATGATCCTCCACGGCGAGCAGGGGATCAAGCTGAACAAGCCGATCCCGGTGAAGGGGAGGCTGACTACCGCCGGCAAGGTGACCGGCGTGTACGATAAGGGCAAAGGCGCCCTGGTCGTGATCGAGTCCGAGACGAAGGACGAACAGGGGGAAGTGCTGTTCGTCAATACGGCGGGGGTGTTCGTACGGGGCGCCGGCGGCTTCGGGGGCGAACGCGGCCCCGGCGCCGGCAACCAGCCCCCGGATCGGGCCCCGGACAAGACGGTGGAGATGCAGACGCTGCCGATCCAGGCGATGATCTATCGGCTCTCCGGGGACCGTAACCCGCTGCACATAGACCCGGCGTTCGCCAAGATGGCCGGGTACGACACGCCGATCCTGCACGGGCTGTGCACTCTTGGCCATGCGGGGCGCGTCGTCCTGGGCGCGTACTGCGATAACGATCCCGCCCGCATGACGGGGCTGGAGGTGCGCTTCTCCGGGGTGGTCTTCCCCGGCGACAGCATCATAACGGAGATGTGGGACGAGGGCGACGGCCGCATCGTCCTGCAGGCGAAGACGCAGCGGGGCGACGTGGTCATCAGCAACGCCGCCGCCACGATAAAGTAGGCGGCCGGGGGGATCGCCGATGGCGCCGGACCGGCGACCGCAGATAGTCCACGCCGACGCTCCGCCGGGGGCGCCGCTGGGCGAGGAGCGCCGCGCCCTGGGCGACCTGGACTATGAGCTCGTGGCCACAGAGGCCAGCAGCGAGGACGAGCTCATCGCTAACGTGAAGGACGCTGACGTTGTGCTGGCGGCCCAGGCCCGTATCACGCGGCGGGTCCTGTCTAGCATGCACCGCTGCCGTGCCGTAGTGCGCTACGGGATCGGCGTGGATAACGTCGACCTAGAGGCGGCGACGGAGAACGGCATAGTGGTGGCGCACGTCCTGGACTTCTGTACGGAGGAGGTGTCCAACCACGCCATCGCGCTGCTACTGGCCCTGGCGCGCAGGCTTTTGCCGCTGCACCGGGACGCCAGCGCCGGCCTCTGGCGCCGCGACCACGCCTGGCGGCTGGCGCCCGTGCACGGGCAGACGCTGGGCATCGTCGGGTTCGGCAACATCGGCCGGGCGGTGGCGCGAAAGGCGCTCGCCTTCGACCTGCGGGTGCTGGCGTACGACCCCTACTACGACCCCAAGGCCGCTGAGGAGATGAGCGTGAAGCCGGCGCCGCTGAAGGAGCTGCTGGCGGAGTCGGACTACCTATCGCTGCACACGCCCCTGACGCCGGAGACGCGGCACCTGATCGGGGTGGCCGAGCTGAAGGCGATGAAGCCTACGGCGGTGCTCATCAACACGGCGCGCGGGCCGGTGGTGGACGAGGCTGCGCTGGTAGAGGCGCTGGCCGAGGGGGAGATCGCCGCCGCCGGGCTGGACGTGTTCGAGGAGGAACCGCTGGCCGCCGATAGCCCGCTCTGCCGACTGGAGAACGTGCTGCTGACCCCCCACGTGGCCTCCATCTCTCCAGAGGCGATACGGCTCCTTAGCGAAGAGGTGGGCCGGGCGGCGGGGGACGTCCTGCGCGGCCGCTGGCCCAAGTACGTGGCGAACCCGTCGGTGAAGCCGCGGGCGCCGCTGGAGGACCGCCATGAGTGACCGAATCGGATTCATCGGGCTGGGGATAATGGGGAGGCCGATGGCCGGCAACCTGATGAAGGCCGGCTTCCCCCTCACCGTCTGGAACCGCAGCCGACCGGGCATCGAGGAACTGGTGAGGGAGGGCGCCGCCGAGGGGAGCGACCCCGCTGACGTCGCCCGCCGGTCCGACATCGTGATCACCATCGTGGGTGACTCGCCGGACGTGGAGGAGGTCGCCCTCGGCGCGGGCGGCATCATCGAGGGCGCGCACCGCGGGCTGGCGTACGTGGACATGACCACGATGTCGCCGCAGGTGACGCGTCGCATAGCGGAGCGGCTGGCGGAGGCGGGGATCGAGATGCTGGACGCCCC